>NZ_JAPZQM010000634.1:0-3186 GCF_027530565.1 Microcystis sp. LE19-10.1B
TGAGGGGGCCAATTACCTAATTTTCAGGGAAAAAGTCCAGGAATTTTCCCCCTGATCACTCCCATGCCCGGTACTTTTTGATTGACAAAAAGTCTAAAAGTCTTACCCAACAAGGTTTTTAGATTTATTCAGCAAACCCTAAGTAGGGTCTGCTGAAAAAGTTTATTGGTGGGGTTAGGAGTCAGGAGAGTTAGGGATAAGATTTCTACTACAAAAATCTGCCTAAATCGAATTCCGTTGTGGCAGTAATTTCTCGAAAACGTTCCTGACTGATAATTAACAATAATCTTTCAGTATAATCCACCGCACCGCGCAATTCTCGTTCTAATCTTGCTAAACCGGCGTTGGCATATTCCTCGAAAATTGTCACTCGCAAAGCTTCCGAATCTACCCCGTGGGGAGAAAGAATTTTCGTGTCTTGGAATTCATTGACTGCCAATAATTTGATTAGGGTATCGTAGCCACGAGAAATAAAAATTTCTAGGTTAATAGGTGAGGGTTCCTTCGCTACATTTTCTATCGCCACCCTCTCCTGATATTTTACCCCTAAAGCCGCCGCAAAAGCGATGACATCAGCATAGGTTTGAAAGGGGCCAATTCCCTGATTAAAATTAACTAAGGACTGGACAAATTCCCCTTTATCTCTAGCAATACGCACTCGATGAATGGACATATTTATCAAGCAAAAAGTAAAAAAGTTTACAAAATTCAGGAGATAGAAGTTATCAGTATCTATGAACTATTTTATCTATCCCCTACCCGCTATAACTGCTTTAAGGATAAGTTTTAATTAGTCCTTTAGCTTGGTAAACATGAAATTGTTCGATGGTGACACCACCGCGCTTGATCGGAATGACAGCTACTTTAGTTATATCTTGGAAATAGGGACGGTAGCGATCGATTATTTCCGGTCTTTCTAGAGAACTATTTGTAGTAATTAATAAACCATTTTTACCGATCCATTCTTGAGGATTAAACCAAATTTGATAACCCCTTTGATCGTTGTTAAAACAGGTGACGGGAATAGGAACTAGGGGATAAAGGGCCATATCTAGCCATGCTGTCACATAAAAACTATGGGTAAAAACGAAGCTAGAATCTTTTAAGAGTGCTAATAATTCGGGCGAATTAGCAAAGCCTTGGCGCAGTTGATTGATATCGACAATTTCCCGAGAAGGGTCTTGTTCTGGGGCAATAATTCCCCCAAAAATTGCGTATTGACTAGGTTTTTGGAAAGTGCCAAAAGTAACGTGAAGCATTGCTATAGATAAAATAGTAACGATAAAAATTCCCGATCCCCATAACCATCTTTTTACCCAGATTCGAGAAGATTGCTGCCAAGTATTGACCTTTTCTCCTAATAAAATTGTACAGGACCAGAACCCAGGTAAAATCCAACTAGGGGCGAGATAATGGGAAGCACCCACATAAAGCATTCCCAGGATTAAGGGCAGAGAAACCGAGAGAATTAACCATTTTTTTAGTGATTCTTCTTCTCGATGAAAAAATCTTTTTTTCGAGATAAAGTTAGGAATTTGTTCGGCAAAGCTTTTAAATGTCACCCACCACATCGGCAGACCGAAAGGAGGAAACATCGTGGCGATACTAATGCCAACAACCGAGAGAATACCAAGAATATTAAAGGTTTTCGTTTCTCCAGAAAAACGGTCTTCTAAATGAAAGCGAAAGGAAATCCAATCATGGTTAATATTCCAGTAGATAATCGGCAATAAAGTTATCAAAAAGAGAATAAATCCTAATCCTAACCAGGGCGATCTAAATACAGGCCAATAGCGGGGAGTGGTCAGACAAAATAAAACTAAACCAAAGCCCAAAATAAAGCCGTGATATTTACTTAAAACCGCCAATCCTACGGCAAGTCCAATATAAGCGAGACGATAGCTAGGATGATAGTTTTTTTCCCGAATTGGCCAGAATTCTTGGGCAGCTAAATAGACTGTTAATGACCAAAAAAAGATTAAAGGACTATCTGGCTGCGAGAGAATCCCGAAGACGATCCCATAGATGGGGATGAGAGTGGCGATCGCTAAAGTCATTCTGGCGACCGGCAGACTGAACAATTTTAAAGCCGTCAGATACAGCAAGCAGAGGCTGCCAGTATAGAGCAGGAGAGTCCCGAAGCGAATGGTAAATTGATTGACTAATCCGGTGATCCAAGTCCCAAAACCCGTGGAAATCGCTACTATTGGCGGATGATCGAAATAACTCCAATCTAGATTATGGCTGTAAACATAATAATAGGCTTCATCGTAACCGGGATAAAGCCCCAAGGCGATGATTATTCTAAACAGGAGTCCACCGATGAGCAGATAAACGGCCATGCGATCGCTAAGTATTTTCGTCAAAATTCTTACCTCATTTCATCGCTAAAACTGATGTTAGAGACGGGAGATTTTTGGGGTTGCCAGATTCGAGATTTGTGCATCTATGGCAAGGTTAGATTTAAGTGTGATCTTTAGTTACTATATCACCAACTCTGTCATCTCTTAGCCCTTGGCTATCAGCAAACTCTCCCGATTCGTTGCTGATTGGCGATCTGAAAGAGGATTAAGAGAACGGGGAACGGTAAAATGATGTTAAGTAAGTGTTTGTAATTAGGGTTTGCTGAATAAATCTAAAAACTCTGTTGGATAATACCATTTTTCATAAGTAATGGCAGAGATGGTTAATCGCCCTCACCCCCCCCTGCCCCCCCGACATCGGGTTGGTGGCGCAAATAAGACTATGATAAACTAGAATACAATAGCTATTCTAAATCAATAAGAATATGCACATCATCAGCCGTAAACAACTGCGGCGATTTTCTGGAAAACACGCCGATGCTGTTAATGCCATTAATACTTGGTATAAAATTGCTAGTAAAGCAGAGTGGAAAAACCTGGCTGAAGTTCAAGCTGTGTATTCTCAAGCAGAAGCCGTTGGTAATTTCACGGTCTTTAATATCAAAGGTAATCCCTATCGTTTAATTGTAGATAGCGTTTACAAAGACCAAGTAATTTACATCAAGTACATTTTGACTCACGGGGAGTATGACAAAGATGAGTGGAAAAATGACCCTTACTTTAAACCGTGATACCTACGGAAGGTTACTAGCCGAGTATCTACCAAAAGTAATAGAAAACGATGCAGAAAACGAACAGGCTATTAACCTAGCTGAGGCCTTAT
>NZ_JAPZQM010000549.1:0-12525 GCF_027530565.1 Microcystis sp. LE19-10.1B
AAATCCTTATCTGGCAAGAGACTTAATTGATTAGTTCGCTCTAGATAAAAAACAATTGACAAAAATCGCTAAATGCCTTTCTCTATAAGGGTTCCATCCCTTATAACCCCCGTCCATTGCATAACAATTACCGAAGAGCCAAATAAGATAGGAAAAATTTATGATGCTAAGGGCAACTTCTAGGGGTTGCCAATAAATCCAAAAAGTTTAGCTGCTCCTCCTAAAATAGCAACAACAAGGGCGATCAAAATGCCTCGATTAGTAAACTCTTGATAGGCAACTCTAGCGGTCAATCCGTCAATTTTTGTGCTTAGTCGCTCATCTAAAGCTTTAATTTCTCCTTTAAGTTCTGCCTGTCCGATTTCTAATTTTGTCAGACGTTGCTCGATTCTATCAGCTTTGTGGTTGACTTCCTTGATGCTGTCTTTGATTTCCTTGAGGACCGTTTCAAGGGAATAAGTTACGGTTTCGTTAGACATTTGCTAAACTCCCAGAGTTATCCTGCCGCTATCTTAATTATTAATCTTTTTTCTAGTTTAAGATGGCTTACGGTTCACTGCCACGATTGCGCCAGACTTGCCAACCGACGTAACCGAGGAGGAGAGTTGCACCAAAGGCAAAACCCCAACCACTGGGAACATTGGAGAAACCGAGGGCTAAACTGCCCACCCAGAGAGTTAGAGCGTAGATAAATAATACTGTCAGACGGTGAGAGATACCCGCTTTTAGTAAACGATGATGTAAATGACGTTTATCAGCCACAAAAGGGGATTTTCCGCGTTTGAGACGGGAAATAATCACCGTGGACATATCGAGGAGAGGAACCGCGAGGATGAGATAGGGTAATAGGACGGCGGTAACGGCAACAGTAGTCACAGCAGTAGTTTTAGCCAATCCAATCACCGCCACACCCGCGAGGGTAAAACCCATAAAATAGGCCCCACCATCCCCCATAAAAATTTGGGCGGGGTTAAAATTGTAACGCAGAAAACCCAGGGCCCCACCCGCCAAAGCAGCGGCGATAATAGCGGCCGCCGGTTGTCCCATCACCAAAGTTACAATCAAAATCACCACGGCAGATATACCCGAAACCCCCGCCGCTAATCCATCTAAACCGTCAATCCAGTTAATTGCGTTAGCCATCCCTACTAACCAGAGGAGAGTAACTGGTAAACTTAGCCAATGAATTTGTAATAAATCGCCGAAGGGAATAGAGAGGAAATCGATCCTTACCCCGGCTTGCCAAGCTAGAAAAGCGACGCTAAACTGCATTACCAGACGATTGAGCGGCGAAAGATTAAAAAGATCATCCGCTAGACCGATGAGGAAAAAGCCCAAACCGCCTAGGGTTACGCCCCACACTTCCCATTCTCGATCGCTGTTTAAACCTGCAAACCCTCCCAACCACCAAACGATCAGGAGGGCAGTTAAAGCGCCGACAAAAATCGAAACTCCCCCCAGTCGAACCATAGGCTTTTCATGGACCTTCCTTTCGTTGGGTTTATCGACGTAACCGCTTTTCAGTCCGACGGTTCTGACGAGGGGGGTACTCCAAAGTACCACGGTATGGGCGATCAGAAAAGCAATTAGATAGTATAAATCTCCAGACATGGGAATTGGGGGGCGATTTAATTCACAATTGGCAACTGACAGGCAATCGCCAATTATGAATTTTTATTATCTCTCGTTTTAGGCCAAGGCGGGGACGGAAATATGGAGATGGGGATAGAGGGGGAAGCTTTCACAGAGTTTCCCTACCCGTTGACGGCAAGCAGTTCTCAGGGCTTCATCACCGGGATTAAGGAGAATATCGGCGATAATGTTGCCAATCTCGATAAATTCCGTTTCTCCTAGTCCTCTGGTGGTCATAGCCGGGGAACCCAAGCGCAGACCACTGGTAACAAAGGGAGACTCGGGATCGAAGGGAACAGTGTTTTTATTAGCGGTAATATTAATGGTACTCACTAAGCGATCGGCCTCTTTCCCGGTCATGCCCACGGATCTTAAATCGAGTAACATCAAGTGATTATCCGTACCATCAGTGACAATTTTAATCCCTCTAGCCTTCAACTGACCGGCTAAAGCTTGGGCATTAGCGATTACTTGGCCCGAATAGATTTTAAACTCCGGTTTCAGGGCCTCCCCAAAAGCCACAGCTTTCGCCGCAATCACGTGTTCTAGGGGTCCGCCTTGGGTACCGGGGAAGACGGATTTATCGAATTTTTTGCCTAATTCCTCGTCTTTGGTCATAATTAACCCCCCCCTAGGACCGCGCAGGGTTTTGTGAGTGGTGGTAGTGACCACATCACAGTGGGGTAGGGGATTAGGATGATGACCAGTGGCCACTAAACCGGCAATATGGGCAATATCTGCCATCAGGTAGGCCCCCACTGCGTCAGCGATGGCGCGGAATTTCTCGAAATCAATCCGGCGCGAGTAGGCAGAATAACCGCAGATAATTAGTTTGGGTTTTTCCTTGCGAGCGATGTCAAGGATGAGATCGTAGTCAAGGCGTTCGCTGTCGGGACTTACTCCATACTGTACTACTCGGAACCATTTTCCGGAAACGTTAACGGGGGAACCGTGGGTAAGATGACCCCCGTGGGAGAGATCCATACCCATAATCGTATCGCCGGGCTGCAAGAGGGTCAGGAAAACGGCGAAATTAGCTTGGGCGCCGGAGTGGGGTTGTACGTTAGCGTGGTTTGCCCCAAATAGTCGTTTAACCCGATCGATCGCTAATTGTTCCGCTTCGTCAATGTATTCGCAACCGCCATAGTAGCGTTTTTTGGGCAGTCCTTCCGCGTATTTGTTGGTTAAAACCGAACCCTGGGCGGCCATGACGGCAGCGGAGGTAAAGTTTTCACTAGCGATTAATTCTAGGTGATCTCTTTGACGTTGCAGTTCTTTTTGCAAAATCCCTGCGATCGCTGGATCCGTCAGGGATAGTATATCTAGGTTGGTATCAGTCACGGTTACTCGATCCTTTTTTTTAACAATTTACCTGTAATCCTTGGGTCACTTTCTCCATTTTGGCACAATCTCTAATCTTCCGACACACCAGGGAGCTTAATTGCCTCTCTTCGGGGTCGCTCATCAATTGTCAACTGTTAGCAGTAAAATCTTCATTTTTAGTCAATAAGTAATAGTAAGTAGGTAGGCGTTAAAAATTATCAGATGCCCCCCTTATTAAGGGGGGATTAAAGGGGGGACTAAGGGGGGATCGGCACCCCCCTTATCAAGGGGGGCAGGGGGGATCGAACCTAAAATCCATTTTTAATTTAATTATAACCAGCTACTTAATATTAGCCAATAGAACCCCCCAAAAGCTGGGATTGAGTGATAAAATCAGAAGTAATGCCCAATTTTAACGGTGATTTTCCCTTTAAAAATAACAACTTAGTAGAAGTTCTACAAAAAGTTGACAAATTTTAAAAATAGGGTGGATTACCTTCAAGATAACCACCCGAAAACTACCATTAATTATCTGTAATCAACCGGTATTTCTCATCCCTGCGGCAATACCATTAATCGTCATTAAAGCGCCCCTTAATAACTCCTCTTTAGAATAGCGGAAATGAATCACACCGGATTGAGCTTGACTATTGTATTGACGTAAACGCTTGAGGAGAGACACCTGTAGGAAACCGAGGGGAACGATCGAACCGTTGCGTAACTGCACCGAGCGCTGTAAACTCGGATCATTATCTAATAAATGTTTCTCGCCGGTGATCTGGAGAACAATCTCGCTAGTGCGATTATATTCCTCTTTGATCCTTGCAAACAGACGTTCAAAACGTTCTCGATCTTCCTGTTTAGAAAGTTCACTGACGTAGTGATAGGCCATCTGTAAGTCCACCTTCGATAGAGTCATGTCTGCCTTAGAAATCACCATCTGGAAGAAAGGCCACTTGTGATAAAAATGGCGTAACAATTCCAAATTTCTGCTAGGAGAATCATCGAGAAACATCTGTAAAGCTGTCCCTAAACCATACCAAGCAGGTAAAAGAAACCGGGTTTGGGTCCAACTAAATACCCAGGGAATTGCCCGCAGGGTAGTTAAATCCTGTTGACCACTTTTCCGGCGCGCCGGTCGGGAACTAATCTGTAAAAGACTAATTTCAGGAATGGGAGTTACGGACAGAAAGAAGTCTAAAAAGTCCGGTTCTTCATAAATCAAACTGCGATAGGTTTGCCGTGAACGGGTGGCCAACTCCTCCATGATGCGATTCCAGGGTTCGAGATCATCAAAACCACTGCCCAGTAAACTTGCCTGTATGACTGCCGTTACGGCCGTTTCGAGGTTATACAAGGCCAATTCTGGTAAAGAGTATTTCGAGGCTAAAACCTCGCCTTGTTCGGTGATTTTAATGCGACCGTTAATCGTTCCCCGGGGTTGGGCGAGGATAGCGGCGTAGGCCGGTCCACCACCCCGACCGACGGAACCGCCCCGGCCATGAAAAAGACGTAGATCCAAGCCGTATTGTTTAGCGGTTTTTTGTAAAGCCTTCTGGGCCTTATGAATTTCCCAATTACTGCTTAAAAAGCCGGAATCCTTATTACTATCGGAGTAACCCACCATAATCTCCTGTAAATTACCCGGTTCGAGGATGGCCGGTTCCGGGGTCACTTCCTCCCCGTTTAAAGCCCCTAAATGGTGGTAACCGCCGGCTAGGGCTGCCCGGTAGAGGGGCAATTCAAACAAAGTCTGCATGATGCCGGGGGCGTGTTTGAGGTCATCGACGGTTTCAAAGAGGGGAACGATGCGGAGGGAACTGCGGCTAGTGGCGGGGTCGTATAAACCGGCTTCTTGGGCTAATAACAGCACTTCTAGCACATCGCTGGCCTCGTTGGTCATGCTGATAATGTAGGTTTGGCAGATTTCCAGACCAAATTCCCCTTGCAGACTTCTTAAAACTCGCAGGGTTTCAATGGTTTCGCAGGTTCTTTCCGAGAAGGGCATTTCCCGGGGAATTAAGGGGCGACGGGTTTTTAATTCCGCCACTAACCAGGCGATTTTTTCTGATTCGGTTAATTGGCCGTAGGGTTTGGGTAAAACTCCGAGATAGGCGGCGATTTCTTCGATACATTCGGCGTGACGGGTGGATTCTTGCCGAAAATCTAACTGAGTCAGGACAAAGCCAAAAATCTCCACTTGGGCGATCAGTCGATCGAGTTCTTGACAGGAAAGACCAGTTTGCAAGAGACTGCGCTGTAATAGCTGTAATTCGGCTAAAAACTCGGAACCGGAGCGATAGATGTTGGTTTCGTTGAGTTTAGTTAATAACTGTCCTTCTTCCGGATCATTGAGGCGATTATTGCGATCGCGTGTATTTTCCAGACGTTTTTGAATAAAGGCCAATTTGAGGCGATAGGGTTCCTGACGGTAGCGGATTGCTAACTGGCTATAGATTTCGGGCATTTGCTGCTTATCTCTGTCCAGGGAGTCCAGCAACTCCGGCAAGACGTGACACCAGTGCAGGGAGGCACTTAAAATACTGGTCAGGTCGCGAATAGCATCGAGATATTTTTTAATAACGAGATTGCGCTGATAACAGCAGGTTTTCCAGGTGACTTCGGGGGTAACGGAGGGATTGCCATCCCGATCCCCCCCCACCCAAGAACCGAAGCGACAGAAGTTATTTTTCGGCGCTCGTAAACGGGGAAAGGAGGATTCTAGACTTTGCTGCAGACGCAGGGTTAACTGGGGTAGGGAATCGAAGAGAACTTCATCGAAGTAGTGCAGGGCATAATCCACCTCATCGACGACAGTGGGTTTAAATTGATGTAGTTCATCTGTTCGCCACCAGAAACGTATTTCTTCTTTTAACTGTTTGGTGACTGTTTGTGCTTCTCTGGAGTTAGTTAACCCCATACTGCGAAAGATTTCTTCTGCTTGGTCGAGTTTTTCGAGAATGCCCGAGATGCGGCGCTGTTTAATGCGAATGGTATGACGGACAATTTCCGTGGGGTGGGCCGTAAAAACCAGACGAATATCTAATTGATCGAGAAGACGCTGGATTTCCTGGGGGGGGACGTTCACCTGTTTGAGATAGGGAAATAACCAGTGAAATAGTCCCGATTTTGGGGTGGAGTGATCGGACCCGTTCAGGGTTTTTTCTAGCCAATCGGCCCCGACAATGGTGGCTAAAATGCTTTTTTGCGTTGGGTCAGCCTTGGGACTTTCGTTTTCTTCCCCGATCACCGTCCGTCGCAGTAGTTGCTGATCCCTTTGTTCGTAGTGTTGTTCGATTATATTTATTAACTGGAAATAGAGGGCAAAAGCGCGGGTAACTTTGATCGCTTCCCCTAGTTCCAAGTCTTCGATCATTTTGGCGATCATTGCTTCCGGACTATCATCGGTCACTTGTCCTTCCTCAGAACAGAGATGGCGCAGTAATTCCAGTAAATCGACTAATTCTTGACCACATTCGGAGACTAAGACTTCTTTCCATAAATCTTCGATTAATTTCAGTCTTTGCTGCAGAAACAGGTTGGAAGTGCTGAAAATATCCTGTTCGGTTTCGGTTGAGGGGACAAGGACGCTCATAATTTCAGTAATCAGTAATCAGTAAACAGTAAACAGTAATCAGTAATCAGTAAACAGTAAACAGTAATCAGTAATCAGTAATCAGTAATCAGTGAAAATAGGGATTAACTGCCTTGAAATGAAAAACTCTATCAAACCAATAACTGATCACTGATAGATCGGGATTAAGCTGTCAAGCATTTAAATTGCTTGTTGAGACGAGGCAAGAGGCAAGAGGCAATAGTAAAGGGATTGGGGGAAATTCAGCTAATCTAAGGATAGGCGGTTAAGATGCGTCTTAGCTTAGTTCTTTAGGGTTGGTCAAAAATGAGATTATATGCCAAATAATCACATTTTTTCCGATTTTTAACAAAAATTTCACTATTGTTGCCTCTTTTCAGGGGGCAAAAGGATTTTTTTCTTGGATTATTGGTCACTGTTGACCGGTAACTGATCGGGAATATTGAGAAGGGGCAAGCGATCGCCCCGAAAGATTTCCTCGCTGTCTTTCCCGACTTCTATCAACCAATTATTAATAGAACGTAGTCCTAAGTAGGATAAAAGAAAGGGACTAACTGCTAGACTAAGCCAAAGCTCGATCGGTTGAGTTTTCATGGCAATTTCTCGGTTAAAGGACGGCGTTTGATGCGACGAATCGGAAAATTAGCAATCAGGGCTGTAGTCCGTTGGTCACTTTCTAGGATCAACTCGGTTTCCTCGGTGTCGATATCAAGATAACGACTGACCACTTCTAAGATTTCTTGACGCATCATATTGAGAATTTCGGGACTAAGATCGGCGCGATCATGGGCCAGAATAAGTTTTAAGCGTTTTTTAGCTTGGTCGCCACTTTTGCCCGAACCGCGCCATGCTAGAAGTTTATCGATCAGGTCATTCATAGTAGGTTAAGGGGTTGAGATGAGAGAGTTTAAGGCCCAAACAAGCGACGACGCAGACGAGTAAGAAAACCTTCTTGACCGGCCATTAAATCTAGAAACGGCACATCGCGACCCTGTAAACGCTGGGCAATATTTCTAAAGGCCATGGAGGGGAGAGAGGTCTTCTCCTCTAATACTAATGGTTCCCCTTTATTAGTGGAAATAATAATTCTTTGATCGTCGGGAATAATCCCCAACAGGGGAATTACCAATAAGTCGAGAATGTCCTCGACGCTGATCATCTGGTTAAGTTGGATCATTTCTGGCCGCAGCCGGTTGACAATCAGACGGATACTCTTAATATCCTCGCTTTCTAGTAATCCCACCACGCGATCGGCATCTCTCACCGCCGACATTTCTGGGGTAGTAACTATGATCGCTTCCTGGGCGGCGGCGATCGCATTGCGAAAACCCATTTCAATTCCTGCTGGGCAATCAATCAATACATAGTCGTAACTTTTTGACAATTGGGCGACTAAATCCTTCATTTGATCGGCAGTAATTGCCTCTTTGGTGCGGTTTTGTGCCGCCGGTAATAGAACCAGATTTTCCTGTCTTTTATCCTTAACTAAAGCTTTATCAAGACTACAATCTCCCGCCACCACATCGATGGCAGTATAAACGATACGCTGTTCTAATCCTAACAATAAATCGAGATTTCTTAGTCCGAAATCGGCATCGACAAGGGCGACTCGACAGCCTAATTGAGATAAAGCTGAACCTAAGTTCGCCGTTACCGTCGTTTTACCGACTCCTCCCTTTCCCGATGTCACCACAATTACACGAGCCATAATTTATATCAGTTATCAGTTATCAGTTATCAGTTATCAGCTATCAGTTATCAGTTATCAGTTATCAGCTATCAGTTATCAGTTATCAGTTATCAGTTATCAGTTATCAGTTTTATAGAGTTTTTCGTTTCAACGCAGTTAATCGCTATTTTTACCAGTCACTGAATCACTGTTTACTGATCACTGTTTACTGATCACTGGTCACTGATCACTGGTCACTGATCACTGTTTACTGGTGACTGATCACTTTTTTTCGACCCATCCCACTTGATCTTTAAAGGTGTAGGTTCTGGAAAAATTATAAGCCCCAATGATGCGGATTCCTCCTTCGCTGATACAGGCAATTTCTGGTTCCATGCGATCGCTATTTAAAGCCGGGGTCCGTGCCACTAATTCCGCGATCCTCAGTTGAGTTAAGTCGATTCGCAGGGCCATAATTACCGCTGCTCGATCGCCGCGGAATCCAGCATGGGCCACACCGCGTAAACTCCCCCAAACTAATATATCGCCATCAGCGACGATCGAGCCGCCGGGGTTGATATCGCCCATGACTATAACTGTACCCGGGTGACGGATTTCTACACCCGATCGCAGGGTGGTTTTTAAGTACAAAGGTTCGGCGAGGAGGGATGGCAGCGGTTGCTCGTCCCCGAAAACCGTCGGATTCGAGCGCATTTGTTCGACATTGTAACCCATGGTTGCCGCTGCTACTGCGGTTTGTCTTCTTTGGGTTTGGATGGTATGCAGGGGTAATTCGGCACTGTCTAAAATTGTGGCGATCGCTTGTAGTTGGCGCGTATCCATCAGGCGATCGTTGGCCCTTAGGTGTACTGGTGTTCTAGCGGGGCAGTTTTGGCCGCTATTACGGAGATAATATTTTAATCCTGTCAAGATATCTGTCCAATCCTGACTTGTCTCCCCGGCGCCGGTTTTGGGCAAAATTAGCACCAATTTCTCACCCTCGCTTTTTAGGTGGATTTGGGCGTATCTCGACATTACCGAGGCTGATGGCTCAATTTTTTCGGTTTCTGAGTCGATTTCTTGATTTATTTCGGTTTTAGTTTCATCCATAAAGATAATTTTTTACTTAAAAAAGACAAAGCGCAAAATAGCGATCAGCAAACCGACGGAAGCGGTAATCAGTGAACCGCCTAAAATGGTTATCAATGCCCAAATTTGATTTTTTTGACTGCCTTCGACTATTTTGAGGCGATTATCCATCCCTTCGACTCTTTCGGTTAATTTTGCCTGTCCTATCTCTAGGGATTTAACATCTTGCTTGATTTCCTTAATATTAGCTTTAATTTCGCCAATATCAGCCTTAATTTCGACGATACTATTCTCGATCGCCGTGAAACGAGTCTCGATCGCCGTGAAACGAGTCTCGATCGCTTTTTGTCCGTTGATAATTAAGTCTTCTAGCCTTTTCAAGTCCGTATCGGCAACAGTTTTCATAAAAATTAACTGGCTATCAGTATAGATGTTTCTTTAATTATGAACCTTGAGCAGCCGGCAGCAGTGGGAATTAGGAATTATGAATTATACCATTTTTCTTTATTTGCGTCACAACGAATGCAAGCTTGGCAAGCATTCGAGCGTGGATGTCTGTAATGGATTTAGAAATTTGGTATTAGCGCTCTTCTGGGACTTTCGGAAATCCCTGACCGAATCTAGATTCTGAAACCCTTGGTTGACAAGTAATCGTTAACTTTTTTTCTCATAAAAACTCAAATTTCGGGTTTCTGTTAGTTAGCGATAGCTTGAAGGCTTACCCCATAAGAGAGTTAGAGTTTAGAGACTGTAAGACTTTTGCCAGACTCCCAGAAGAGCGTAGGAATTGCGGCTGATGTGAGATAGAGAGGTTTGTAAAATCAAAGGGAGGGGTCACGATAAAGGTAATCACTCCAAAGCATGAGGCCTCCCATGAATAGGATAGATGCTCCCACCCTCTTGACTATTATTTATGTCCTGGTGGATGACTGGTATCAAGAACAGGGATATCGCTTGACTCCCATGCTGCCTGGACCTGAGCCTAGTTTCAGTGATAGTGAAATGTTGACCTTTTGGTTTATTCCCTCGTCCCTGCTCATACTGACGAACGCTCCCGCAGCAGAATCCGCATTGCAGTTCATTCAAGGCAACAATATCCTAGCCGACAAGGGGTTTATTGGTACTGATTGGCAGACTGAGATATCAAGAACCACAGGTAATCGAGTCTCTGCAGCTAAGAGAGTCAATCAACATCAACAAACTTCTCCCGTCTTTGAGCGACTTCTTCAACATTTTCGAGAACGGATTGAGGGGGTTTTCAATGAGGTGCAGAATACAGGACGCAACTTGGAGCGATTGCTCAGAAAGAAAGTTGAGGGACTTTCTGTCCATGTTGCCGCTAAAATGGCAAGTCATACCCTGCGGATACTGTTGCGTCAGCGTTTTGGTATTGATGTTCTCACCTTTGAGCAGACTCCTGTTCAACCCTTTGGGCAACTCACATAAGGCGTGATTTTAAAAATTAACTTAATCATAAAGAAAAATTTAACTTTCTCTTTTATGGTAAATTGCAAAACACGATCGAGCGGAAAAATTAAGGGGAAAATTTTGATACTACTTATACTAAAAGCCATCCTGATCACCCTAGCGCTCTTGCTACTCGGTGATTTAATTTCTACGTTTCTCTACCATGTTCCAGAACACGTTTTCGGCAAGTTTCACGCTGCGGTACACCACGGCAAAAATCGGAACTTTTTTCATTACGCGTTGTTAAATCGAAATCCGCTAGTTTTACTCGATGGCTTTCTCGGCGCGCTCCCCTATAGTATATATGTATGGGGGAAGTTGAGCTAAAACGCGGTTGAGAAGCTGGGCAACCTTGTATGTTATTAAATTATGTAATAACATGATATGTAGTAAACCTTGCCTAAAATCATGAGTAACAAAAAATACAATCTAACCTGGGCTAGAATAGGCAATGCTTCAGGTTTCCGTCTGAGTGCCAGTTTTTTTAAGGATAATCCCCAATTCAAAGAAGCTAAAGGTGCTGTTGAAGTTATCAGCCCTGATACCTTATTAGTCCGCTTACAGCCTCAATCTCTAGAACAGGAGGAAGATGAACTGATGCTGAGTTTATTCTTAGATTTTCTGACCAAGCAAGCCCTATTAAATCCTGATGCTGAGTTAGAAGCTTATACGGAAGCGATGGCAGCGGTCGATGAAGAGTTGATGACAGGAGTAGAACTTGATAGTTAACGGTTGGCGAATCTACTTCATTAAAAGACTTTTTGGGCAACAACGCCGCGATTTACAAGTTGAGGTTCGTAAACTAAAAAACACCTTGCCAACAGAAGCATACCGTACTCATTCTACAGTCAAACTCTACAGGGCGATTATGGTCGCCATTAAAGAAAAAATCCCTCTCGACCCTTTTGCTCCCCATTTTGCTCTGACTGGGGCGCTCAAGCATTACGGAAGAGTCAAAAAGATGGGACTACCTGACCGTTATCGCTTATTCTTTCGGGCTATACAAACCGAGGAGTATAAAGCTATTTTTGTTTTATGGCTAGGCTATCCTCGCAAACAAGGGGATAAAAATGATTGTTATAAAGCCTTCACAAAAATGGTTGAGCGAGGTGATTTTCCCAGTTCTCTTGACGCTTTAATCCTTGATAGCCAAGAAGATTAGCTAGTGATAAGGTGGTTGAAAAAGCGATCGTAACCCACAGATACACTTTCAACTGCGCCTCCACAGAAAGATTGCGATCTAACATTAGCATGAGATCGATGATCGCACTAAGATGATATGATAGTAGTGCATTTTCCTAATTATTGATGATTAAGAGTTTTGCATCTAAGGAGACAGAGCAGGTATTCAAACGTAAATTTTCACGAAAATTACCTCAAGATATTCAACGAAATGCTCGGAGAAAGCTAGAAGTTTTAGACGCGGCCGAAACTTTACAGGATTTATACATTCCTCCATCTAATCGGTTGGAAAAACTCTCAGGAGATAGAAAAAATCAGCATAGTATCCGAATTAACGATCAGTGGCGGATCTGTTTTATTTGGAAAAATGGCAACGCCTACAATGTAGAAATAGTCGATCATCATTAATTGTTACTCAATAATCATGACTGAGAAAAAATTATTAGCCCCCATTCATCCTGGTGAGATTCTGTTAGAAGAATTTCTCAAACCGATGGAAATTAGCCAAGAACGTTTGGCAGAAGATCTTAATGTACCAATAGAGCAAATCAAGGAAATTATCGAGGAA
>NZ_JAPZQM010000320.1:0-3186 GCF_027530565.1 Microcystis sp. LE19-10.1B
TTGCCAACAATAACGAATTTTTACGTCTAATTCTCCCTCATCCGGTAAAGTTAATTTGAGATGTACCCGCGCAAAATCTAAAATAGAAGTACCGATAAAACCGCCGTCACTTTCTGCCACATTTAACCAACATATACCCCCCGGATAGGCTTTTTCCCGCCATTGTTGCCAGCCAAACCATCTGGCTAGTTCGGTTTTACCTATGCCTCCCATTCCCGTTAAGGTAGATATAGCAAGCTTTTGGGATTGTTGTAATTGCTTTTTTAAGTCAATTAATTCCTGATTCCTACCAACAAATTCAGGGATATTACTATTAGATAAATTGTGAGGATGTTGTTTAACCTGTTCCTTAACAGGCGGCTGCAGTCAGGTTTTATTGATGTTTATATTTTCTGCTTGATAAACTTCACTAACCTGACCCTGATTCTGTAAATTTTGACCTCCAGAATTAGCCTGGTTCATACTACTACTATCCTGAATTTTCAAGGATTGAATTTCTGTTGCTAAACCCTTGACTTTTTCGGCGAAATCTGCTTCATCATTCATGGCAACCTTTAAATAATCTGCTACTTTTTCTAGATCAGTTTTTGACCCTTTTTCAGCAGCTTGTAAAGCTTTTTCAGCCTTAGGATTAGCTTTAAGTTTATTCCAGATGATTTGCCGCAAAGTATTAATTTTTTCTAGAGCAGCTTCGGTAAATTTTTCTACAGTAGTCTGAAATACCAAAGCAACAATTGTCGCCACTGTTATCGGTTCCATAGATAAAATC
This sequence comes from Microcystis sp. LE19-10.1B, assembly GCF_027530565.1. Taxonomy (NCBI): domain Bacteria; kingdom Bacillati; phylum Cyanobacteriota; class Cyanophyceae; order Chroococcales; family Microcystaceae; genus Microcystis; species Microcystis sp. LE19-10.1B. The sequence goes on from NZ_JAPZQM010000320.1 coordinate 770, forward strand.
GGGGTGATGAGGGTTAACTTATTTATCTGGTTTTTGGGGGGTATAAGTTGCCAACAATTAAACAACTCTTACCCCCATCATAGAACTTGTAATTTCATTTAGGCGGGTACTTCAATTTTACCCTGTCCGGCCAATCCAAAAGCGGCGTGAACCACTTGTAGGGCCCTGACTCCATCTTCCTGATTCACCACACAACTGATTTTTATATCAGAAGTAGCAATCATCAAAATATTAATTTTCTCCTTTGCTAAAGCTTCAAAAAAGCGTGCTGCTACCCCCGGTTGTCCTTCCATTCCCGAACCAACAATGCTCACTTTGGCCACATCATTATTAACCACCACTTCCTGTAAACCCAAACTTTCCGATAGTTCTAAGAGGATTTTTTGGGCTAAATTAGCATCAGCTTGGGGTAAAGTAAAAGCGATATCCCGTCGGGGAATACCATCGACAATGCGACAGCGTTGGGATTGAATAATCATATCAACACTGACATTTTTTGCCGCTAAAACCGAGAAAATTCTCGCCGCCATCCCGGGGCGATCGGGGACGTTACGAATGGCCATTTGGGCCTGATTATTATCTAGGGCCACTCCCCGTACTGGGACTAAATTTTTAGGGATTTCGCAATGAGCAACTTTAGCAGAATACTCCACTTGAAAAGCATCACAAAGGACTTTAATTGCTTTTTCTCCGTCCGCTTCATCGATGACACAACTGACTTTTACTTCAGAAGTGGAGATCATTTCGATATTAATTGCCGCTGCGGCCAAAGTGCTAAATATTTGGGCAGCAATTCCCGGCCGGCCGATCATACCGGCGCCGGTAATGGCGATTTTAGCGGCCCCGGATTCGATAATCACTTCCGCTTCCTCTGTATTAGTGGGATGGGAACGTAAAACCGGTGCGATCGCTTCGGCCACGGATTGGGCTTTTTTTAAGGCATTTCCCATCACCGTAAAGGCGATATCGTTGCTGTCCCCCTCGTGAATCGATTGAATAATTAAATCCACGTCCACCTGTTGATGAGCGATTTCCCCGAATAAACGGGCAGCGATACCGGGACGATCAGGAACCCGTAAAAGGGCGATTTTCGCCTGATTGCCCTCAAATTCCACCGCATCCACTGCTTTTGTCAATTCCAATCCTTGCAGGGTGCGCGGTTTCGGTGCCGGGGATGTCACCCAAGTACCCGGATCCTCTGTCCAACTGGAGCGGACAACCAAGGGAACCCCGAAATTTTTAGCGATTTCCACCGCTCGCGGGTGGAGAACTTTCGCCCCTAAACTGGCTAATTCGAGCATCTCATCGCAGGTGATTTGGTCTAAAAGACGCGCTTCGGGGACTAAACGGGGGTCAGTGGTGAGAATACCGGGTACATCGGTGTAAATTTCGCAAAAATCGGCTTTTAATGCGGCTGCTAGGGCCACGGCCGAGGTATCGGACCCACCGCGCCCTAGGGTGGTAATCTCTAGTTGATCGCTATCGCTGACACCTTGAAAACCGGCCACAACAACTACTTTACCCTCCGATAGATGTCGGGAGAGGCGATCGGTTTTAATTTCTAAAATACGGGCCCGACTATGTTCGGATTCCGTGACAATTCCCACTTGAGCGCCGGTTAGGGAGATGGCCGGTTGTCCGATTTCCTCTAGGGCCATACTCATCAAGGCGATCGTTACCTGTTCCCCCGTGGATAATAACATATCCATCTCCCGGCGCGAGGGTTCGGCGGCGATTTGTTTGGCTAAATTGACCAATCCATCGGTGGTTTTACCCATGGCAGAAACGACCACCACCACGGTGTTTCCTGCTATTACCGTATTTTTGACCCGTTGAGCGACCGATTGAATGCGTTCCACGGAACCTACCGATGTACCACCGTATTTTTGGACAATTACAGCCATAGTTGTCAGCGCTAGAGACTTTCTATCTTTGTTCAATCTCCAACTTATCAAAATTCCTAACGATAAGTGGTTTTGGTTAACATTCCTTATGTTTTATCAAATGCCGACTATCTAAATTAATCCTTAAGACTGCACCGGAGAAGGGAGCGCCGGAGCTAGGTTAAGGCAGTCCGAGCATTTGTACTAAAATGTCAATAGGCAGTTTAAATACAGTACATTTATGCTATTAATAATATTTTGGCTCTCTTAGGTTTGGTGGGTATTATGAAAGATATTTTAATGTTAGATACAGTAATAATTATCAATTCTGATCCCCCCGCCTATCGGCACCCCCCTTATCAAGGGGGGCAGGGGGGATCGAATCTAAAATCCATTTTTAATCTCTTCGGGTCTAATTCCCCGCCGCTCGCGGCGTACAATAGAAAAATGAGTGAATACATCCATAAGAGCCATAATGTAAGTGTTTTGCTATATCATTTAGTGTTCCCAGCCAAATATCGTAAAGCCGTTTTC
>NZ_JAPZQM010000449.1:0-6938 GCF_027530565.1 Microcystis sp. LE19-10.1B
AGAGGGCGACTCAAGTCTCGAAGTTAATTGGTGTGAAGTGACTGTTATTAATGAAAAAACCCAGAAAACTATCTACCAAAATAATTGGATAACTAATCATAAAATCACGGAAAATAATGTCGAAGAAATTGTCAAAGCTGGGCGCAGCAGATGGAAAGTTGAAAATGAAGGCAATAACGTTCTCAAAAATCACGGTTATAATTTAGAGCATAACTTTGGTCATGGTCAGAATCATTTGTGCGAGTTCTTATTGTCTTTGAATTTACTAGCTTTTTTATTCCATACCGTTTTGGATTTAGTTAATTACACCTATCAAAAGATTCGTGAGCTATTAGTAACTCGGACTTCTTTCTTTAATAATATTCGTACCCTATTAAAATTTATTTGATTTAAGAATTGGTCGGAATTTTTCTCATTTATTCTCACCGAATATATCCCATTTAAAAAAGCAAATTCTAGTTAAAAATGTCAGAACTCTTGAAGGAGAAAAAGAAAGTTGTTTATAAAAAACTAAAGATTTTGTTAGAATTTCATCCAGATTTATGAGTTGAAATCGATTTTTCATGGACAAAGTTCTTAAAACCTGTCTATCTCTAGCGTTGGATGATAATTATCTGTCAAAAAATAATGCTTCTACACAAGTTCTCTATTTAAATAAGAGAATTTTATCTGACTTTTTTCAAAATGAGAATTGCTGGCAGAAAACTGATGGTTATCGTGGTTAATGACGATAATCAGCCGCAGATATCGAAAGAGGTAGCCAGTAAATTAGTCAAAAATCCCGATATTATCGCTGTTGTCGGTCATAATGCCTCCGATGCCAGTTTGGCCGCCGCTCCTATCTACGAAAAAGGCGGTTTGGTGATGATTTCTCCCACCTCCCTGGCTAATAATCTCTCCGGTGCGGGAAATTATATCTTTCGTCTGGTGGCTTCTAACGGCAAAATTAGGGAAAAATTAGCAAATTACATAGTAAATACTGCTAAAGTCCAGAAAATTGCTTTTTGCTACGATTCTCAAGCTCCTGATAATGTTTCCTTTAAAGATGAGTTGATGGCTAATGTGGCGAAAAAAGGCGGTCAAATTGTGCCGATTGTCTGTGATCTGAGTGTCCCCAATTTTAAGGCCGATCAAGCCCTTAATCAGGCGATTTCTGGGGGTGCTAACGGCCTATTTGTCGTCGCTCATGTTGATCGTCTCGATCCCGTTTTTGAGGTTATTCGCTCCAATCGTCAGCGTTTGCCTCTGTTTAGTAGTCCCACCCTCTACAATATTCGCACCCTCGAAGATGGCGGCAAAAACGCCCAAGGTTTAACCCTTGCCGCACCCTGGCACCCCTCGCTTAACCAGACTTTTGCCAATCTTATGCAGGAACAGTGGCGCGGTCCAGTTAGTTGGCGCACAGCCACCAGTTTTGACGCTACACGGGTGATTATTGCCGGTTTAAGGGAAAATCCTCAACGTCAGGGCCGACAATCGCTGCTGCGTTCCGCCAATTTTCATCAAACAGGGGCCACCGGAAAAATTAGCCTTGATCCCAATACTGGCGATCGCATCGGTCAACCGGTGTTAATTCAAGTGCGATCGACTCCCTCCGGTGAGCAGTTTGTCCCTTTACCTTGAAAAGTCCCCAGTCCACCAAAGTCGGGAGAGTTGGCAACTCTCCCCCCAAAAAGTCTCAAAAATTACAATTATTTCAATGTTCAACCCTGAGCAAGAAATGAATGGCTAATATGTTAAAATATGCCTAGATATTTGTAAACTTTTTCCTTTGTATGGATATCGTTATTATCGAAGATGAAATTGAAATCGCCCATTTGATTGAGCAAACTTTAGAGCGGGAGTCCTTTACTTGTCATCTGGCTTATAATGGTAGGGTAGGACTAGAACTATTTTATCAAAAGCAACCAGACTTAGTTATTTTAGATTTAATGTTACCCGAATTAGATGGACTAGAATTGTGTGCTAGAATTCGCCAAAAACCAGGGACAAAAGACCCCTATATTTTAATGTTAACCGCTAGGGGAGAAGAAATTGATCGCATTATCGGTCTATCTACGGGAGCCGATGATTACATGGTCAAACCCTTTAGTCCCCGGGAATTAACCGCTCGCGTAAGGGCATTATTAAGACGTAGTTTAAGACACGATAGTCAACCCCAGCAACTCCATCGCAGCCGTCATTTTCTGATCGACTTAGATCAACATTCTGCTCTTCGTAAATTGGAGGGAATGCCGGAGGAAACCCTCGATTTAACCACCTTAGAATTTAATTTATTAGCTACCTTTGTCAGTTATCCCAATCGCGTCTGGAGTCGCACCCAATTAATCGATAATCTCTGGGGAAATGATTTTTTTGGCGATGAAAGGGTAGTAGATACCCATATCCGACGCTTACGCAAAAAAGTAGAACCCGATCCTGCTAATCCGATCTTTATCAAAACTGTAGTCGGTGTCGGTTATAAATTTGAGGATGACATTATTTAGGAGCTGCTGAAAAAGTTTGTTGGTGGGGTTAGTAGTCAGGAGTCGGGAGTCAGTATTCAGGAGACGGTCGGCAGTATTCAGGAGATCAGTAGCTGGTTATAATTAAATTAAAAATAGATTTTAGGTTCGATCCCCCCTTAGTCCTAGGGTGAATTCATAGTAGGGTTGATTCATGAATCAACCCTACCCTTAGTCCCCCCTTGATAAGGGTGGTGTCTGATAATTTTTAACGCCTACCTACTTACCAAAAAGCTTTAAAATATGTTGAGAGGAAGACTGGTTATTCTCTGGGGTTCACCAGAGAATGTCCCGATCAGCGAAAAAATCAAGGGGAAAATGGGCAGTATTTTAAGTGTGGCGCCGATGATGGATTATACCGATCGCCATTTTCGCTATTTTTGGCGACAAATTAGCCTTCGTCCCCTTCTCTACACGGAAATGATCACGACGATGGCGATTCAACACGGCGATCGCTATAAGTTGCTGGGGTTCTCCCTAGCAGAAAAACCTCTAGCTTTGCAGTTAGGGGGTGATAATCCCTATCTTTTGGCAGAATGCGCTAAAATAGCCGAAGATATGGGTTATGACGAGGTAAATCTCAATGTGGGTTGTCCTAGTTCTCGGGTAAAAGAGGGCAATTTCGGCGCTTGTTTGATGGCTAACCCGGAATTAGTCGCTAGGGGAATATCGGCAATGAATCAAGCTGTATCGATTCCCGTGACTGTAAAACAGAGAATTGGCATTGATGATCAGGATAGTTACGAAAATATGGCTAATTTTGTCCGTATTGTTGCGGATGCGGGTTGTCAACGTTTTACCATCCATGCGCGTAAAGCTTGGTTACAGGGATTAAGTCCCAAGGAAAATCGCACCGTTCCCCCTTTACGTTACGATGATGTTTATCGCCTAAAAAATCAGTTTCCCCATTTGTTTATTGAAATTAACGGCGGTATCATTAATTTAGAACAGGCTAGACAACATTTACAATTAGTAGATGCAGTCATGATCGGTCGGGCAGCCTACGATAATCCCTATTTATTTGCCACAGTCGATCGAGATTTTTATGGGGAATCGGTTACTCCTCCTACCCGGGAAGAAGTAATCAAAAAAATGCTTCCCTACATCGATGAGTGGGTGAGTAAAGGTTATAAATTACACCAGATCAGCAAACATCTTTTACAGCTTTTTGCCGGTCAGCCCGGAACTAAGGCATGGAAGCGTTATATTAGTGAAAATAGCCATTTTCCTGGGGCCGATTCCGGGGTAATCTGGCAAGCTTTACAGCAGGTAAACTCCCTAAATGATCTGGCTAATCTGTCAGCTTCCCATTGATTTATTTTCTTTTCTATGATTACCCAATCCTCAATTACTGCCGGGGTAAAAAATTCAGCTATGGCGGATTTTGTTTATCAACCTCCCCCGGCAGCTATCACAGCTAAACGTATTTTAATTAAACCTAATTTAGGTTATCCTGTGACACCACCGGTAACGGTTAGTCTGCCGGTATTAAGTCAAGTTTTGCGGGGATTGAGGGGGGTAAATCCTGGGGCAGAAATCATCTTGGTAGAGGGAGTTTGTTCGGCTATTTCTTTGAGAGAAATTATCGATATTTTGGGAGTAAAATCTATTCTCGATCCTGGAATAACTATTCTTGATGCTGATAGTTTACCCCAGCAAGAATATCCGAATCTTTCCCCTTTTCCTGTCCGTTTTCCCTCGATGTTTGCCCCTACAATTATCGAAGAAGTGGATTGTCGGATCACGATTGGAACCTTAAAACGCACCCATTTAAAGGATAAACCCCTGATTTCTGCTTCTTTAAAAAATCTCTATGGACTCTTTCCCCGTAGTCATTATAAAGCCCGTAGTCCCAACTCGCGGGGGCAATTACATCGCCCCTCCGTACCGCTAATTTTACAGGATGTTTATTTTTGTATCGGTCATCTTTTTGATGGGGCAGTGGTGGACGCTAATCTCAAATATTTTAGTAGTAATTGGCGACCGGATCGAGGAAAATCTATTCCTGTCGGTCAGGTGTTTTGGGGTGATGATATGATTAGCGTGGATCGCAGTGCTTGTCTGTTAGGTGATGAACCGATGCCAAGTTATTTAGATGCGATCGATTTGCTTCGTTCTCAACTTTTAAACGGAACTAATTAGGGTTTGCTGAAAAAGTTTCTTGGTGGGGTTAGGAGTCGGTCGCCGGTCGTCGGGAGGGGAAGTCAGAATAACAGAATGACCTCGCGCAATCCTGTTTAAAAAATATACAGAAGAGTGGGGATCACTGGAGCGGGGTAGGGTTGATTCATGAATCAACCCTACCTGGAATCAACCCTACCTGGAATCAACCCTACCTGGAATCAACCCTACCTGGAATCAACCCTAGGAGCGGGGGAGGGGAACAGTCTATAACTGGGTTTTTACGGAAGCGATCGAGGTAGGGTTTGGCATTCTCCAAGATTACCCCATTGTCGAGTGAACTGCTCTTTAGGTTGCCCAAAAACCCCCCTCGGTGAAGATGTCAAGCGTCTATCCAGATGCTGCCGTCTTCGATGCGAAGGGGATAAACGGGTAAAGCTTGGGGTTGAGAAACTGCCGCCATCGCTTTGTTAACCACAGGGGGCCAGGTAATCCAGTCTTTGACAGCACCACTACAGAGATCAAAAGAACTACGATGCCAGGGACAAACGATCGCGCCGTCTTCGGTAATTTTGCCCTTCGTCATCGATAATTTTAAATGAGGACAACGATTACCGACGGCGTGGAATTGACCGTTATTGTTAATCAAGAGAATGGAACTGTCCCCCACTTTTACCACTTGACGGGCGCCGGGGGCAAGGGAATCTACAGATAATACTTTTGTCCAACTCATATTTTTATTTAACCAAGAAAGAGATCGAGAATGGTTTCGGGGTAATTTTGGGCAATAATGTCCTGTTTAGCCCATTGTTGGTAATCTTGCAACAATTGACTCATTAAACGCTGTTTAATCCGCAATAAAACCCCTTTTAAGAGGCTATTGCCGGCGATTTCTAACAGCGGACGCGGGGTTAACCATAATGGCGGTGGTAGGGCGACTTTCACCTCAAGATTGGCTTTTCCCGCTAGATAGGTTTGATTATTTTTTTCCACAGGAGCGAGTTTGCCTTTAACATTGAGGCTAAAGCGATCGTTGATATAATCAATACCTTTGATCTGACAGTCTTCTGATTGCAAAAATATCGTCCCCTCAGAGGTAGCCCAGACATTAAGAATAACCGTGGGCTGAAAATAGTACATATTCAAGAAGTTTAGGGGACGCATTTTTAGGCGAAACCGATTCTCGGACAAGTGTTCCGTTAAGTTAGTCTCAACGATAGCCTGTACTAATCTTTGCGGTTGACGCAGATAATGCTGAATCGGGATGGTTTGTTCAGCAACAACAATTTCTAGGGATTCGGCAGCGGTAAAAGTTACTTCCATAAGTTGGCTATCTTAAATTTGTCTCCCTTCTTAATTTTACTTTACAAAACTTATACTTTTCGACGGTCCAGATGTAGAAATTTTATCGCTAAGAGGGGACACAAACCAGATTTTTGCCCAAAGTGAGGCCATTTTCAGTGATCAGTGGGGGGTTTTAAGTCAACAGTGGGGGAGAAGGGGAATTATGAATTATGAATTATGAAGTGGGAAGAATAAATAAAAATAATCTCCTGACTCGGAGAATTCTAGCCCAATGGTAGATGTTGGATTTTTCCAGGAGTTCTATTTTCCGACAAAGATAAGCAAAAATTATCTATTGACTCCAACAGCTTGAGAATATTTAAATTAACATTCCGCAATATTTACAAATTCTTAAGAATTAATTGAGAAAAATTTTTATTTAACAACGATGTTGTCATGGTTACAGCGATTTGATATAATTTCATATTGGGCTATTTTGTGCTTTTTTGGGCAGCAATGGTTGAAACCCTTGCCACACCTACAAGGTAATCCTAATTAAAACGGGTAAATTAGTCAATTTCACCGACAACGATGATCTTTTTTTTGTGTAGTTTTATTGCAAAAAAAAAAGTTTTTTTGACAAAAAGCACAAAGTGTGATACGAAACGAACGTATTTCTGGCTGCCAGTAGTTATTGCAGAGTGGGAGTTGGGGAGAAGGGAAAAGAGAGAAGGGAGTAGGGGAATTATGAATTATGAATTGGGGAGATGGGTGATGGGGAGATGGGAAGTGTCGTGAAGTTAAGTCCAAAAGATCAACAGGCTCTACAATGATAACAAGTGAGACCTCTAGGGAAAGGAAAATAATCTTGACATCCTCGCCGCCGTAAAACGGACGGCGATTCCCAAACCTCACGATTTGGGTTTCTGCTTCTTTCCCTTGCGGGGTTCCGCACCTGCCTTAACAGATTTACTCTGTTCTGGTCTTATGGTCGCTCTACAGACTGACACCGCAAGCCCTGCGGCCAAA
>NZ_JAPZQM010000626.1:0-3253 GCF_027530565.1 Microcystis sp. LE19-10.1B
GAGTCATGATTCATGAGGCCGTAGGCAGGCGACCGGCGCTATTAGCTTCTTGATAGTCCCCCCACCCCACACCCCACACCCGACACCCGACACCCCACACCCCACACCCCACACCCCACACCCTACACCCCACACCCCACACCCCACACCCAACCCCCAAGACCTGATTGCTATATCATAAGAAAGACAGGGGAAATCTTAAAAAAATCGAGAAAGTTTTCCCCCTCGATTACTTTTTCCCATAAAAAAAACTGCACTAGAGGTAACTGTTAATGGTCGTTAGTCGTGATAAGGCTCCCACGGCACAGGAAACGTTTATGCAAATGGCACAGGCGGCCGGTTTACGCGGTCGCTTGTTGATTACATTGGGTTTACTGATTCTGCTCCGTTTTGGGATGTTTGTACCGATACCTGGTTTGGATCGGGCAAGATTAGCAGAAATTATTCAAGGTAACGCCGCTTTGGGAATCCTTGACCTGTTTACCGGGGGAGGATTATCGACGTTAGGGATTTTTGCCCTCGGCATTCTTCCCTATATCAACGCCTCAATTATCGTGCAACTGCTCACCGCTGCCCTTCCTTCTTTGGAAGATTTACAGAAAAATGAAGGAGAAGCAGGACGGCGAAAAATTGCCCAAATTACCCGTTATATTGCCTTTGGTTGGGCAATTATTCAAAGTATCGGCATTACTCTCGGTTTATTGGTGGCTAACGGCGTTGTGGCCGGAACTTTACCCTCGATCGCCGCTACGGTTCTCGCTTTAGTGGCCGGTTCTATGTTCGTGATGTGGATTTCGGAACTGATCACAGAACGCGGTCTGGGAAATGGAGCATCTTTGCTGATTTTTGTCAACATTGTCGCTGTTTTACCGAAAACCCTCGGTGATACGATTACTTTTGCTCAACAGGGTGGCCGACAAGCGATCGCTCAAGTGGTGATTCTCTTGCTGGTTTTCTTGGTGATGATTATCGGCATTGTTTTTGTTCAGGAAGGAACCCGTCGGATTCCGATTGTTTCTGCCCGTCGTCAGGTGGGTCGTCGTCTCTATCGGGAAAGAACCAGTTATCTACCCCTACGACTCAATCAAGGGGGCGTGATGCCGATTATTTTCGCCTCGGCAGTGTTGGTCTTACCTTTCCAATTGGTGCAAGCTTTACCCACGGATAACCCGGTCGGTCAGGTTTTAGTCCAGTTGGTTAATGCTCTGCGTCCCGATAGTTGGGGTTATGTGGCTTTTTATAGCTTACTAATTCTCGGTTTTAGTTTCTTCTACGCTTCCCTGATCGTTAACCCCAAGGATATGTCCCAAAACCTGAAAAAAATGGGGGCCAGTATTCCGGGGATTCGGCCAGGGACCGCTACTACTAATTATCTGGAAGGGGTGCTGAATCGTCTCACCCTTTTGGGCGCTCTCTTTTTAAGTTTGGTGGCTACTGTGCCGACTGTAGTAGAAAGCGCCACCGGTGTCACCACTTTTCGCGGTTTGGGGGCAACTTCCCTGTTAATTCTGGTGGGGGTGGCGATCGATACTGCGAAACAAATTCAAACCTATGTCATGTCTCAACGCTATGAGGACATGATTAAAAAGTAGTTAGATAGTTAACCAGTGACCTTTTACCGGTTACTGGTTATTTTTTCCCTTAAAACCCTATATTTAATCCCATGAGCAAACGGATCGGTGTGATATTTTTGGGACCGCCCGGATCGGGAAAAGGTACTCAAGCGGCAAAATTAGCGGAATCTCTGACGATTCCCCATATTTCTACCGGTGAAATTTTACGTCAAGCAATTACAGAGAAGACAGAACTTGGTCAACAAGCACAAGCTTATGTGGAAAAGGGCGAATTAGTCCCCGATGAGTTGTTATTAGGTTTAATTCAGGAACGTTTAAAACAGCCTGACAGTGCTAAGGGTTGGATTCTTGATGGGTTTCCCCGCACGGTGGCACAGGCGAGCTTTTTAGACGCATTACTGGAAGAATTGGCCGATAGTTACACATTTGTGGTCAATTTGGCTGTACCAGATACGGTCTTAATTGAGCGTCTCATGCAACGGGGTCGTCAAGATGATACTAAAGAAACGATCTCCCGTCGCCTACAGGTTTATATCGACCAAACTGCCCCCGTTTTAGATTATTACGGTCAAAAAGGCACTCTTAACCATATCGACGGTAATCAACCGATGGACGCGGTTACGGCGGCTTTAACAGCAGTTGTGACTCCTGTTTAAAGTTTCTCTCAGATCATCAGTAATCAGTCATCAGTAATCAGTGATCAGTTATCAGTAATCAGTGATCAGTAGGTTGGGTTGAAGCATGAAACCCAACGCCCGCATGGGTTAGCGGTAGCGTAACCCATCCTACAAATAATTGTGCCTCCCTACTTATACTAAATCCAGTTATTAAAAACTGATTATTTATTCCCTCTTTTGCCTCTTGCATGAGTGCCTGTCCTGATATGTAGCCTATACTCAACGGATTTAGTATTATAAGTTTTTTATATCAAACAAGCTTTAATAGTTGAGCATATTAAAATTTACACTTCGCAATATTTATCTTTTCTTAAGAATTTATTGAAAATAATTCTCATTTGTTTACGAGGTTGCAATACTTCCAGCGATTATGGTATAATTTCGCAGTATGAAATGATGGGGCGTTCTGTGCTTTTTTGGTTTTTTAGCTGTCTGGTGAGCATGAAAACCCTTGCTAAATCTACACTAACCTATTCAGCAACAGCAACAACTGGCAGTTAAAGAACCTTTTTTAAGCCAACCCGTTGATCAATTAATTGTGTAGTTTTGTTGCAAAGAGAAATTTTTTTTGACAAAAAGAACAAAGTGTGCTGCCACTGGATTTAAAATAAACTCAATTGTCCTTCTTGTTTTAAGCGCCAGTTATCATCACCAACTCTCTGGGCAATATCTTCGAGGACGCTTAGAATCGTCTGATTTTCGGGAGTTGTGCCATTTTTTAACAGAGGTAATATATTAAAAACAATATCATCGAAACTAGAGCTTTTATTATCTCTTTCCATCCTTCTCAAATAGCTAATCAAATAGTATTTAATTCTCAATTTAACATCGATTTTTGACTTAAACTTACTATCTTTTTTGATTGTATATCTGAACTTCCCCCGTATAAATATACTAGCTATGGCTCAAAGTCTTACAGAGCCTGAGTTAAAGCAATGTAATACTAATAAACTACTGGGTACAAACTCCTGAAATCCTTACGCAGACAGGGTTTGAGGCAAA
>NZ_JAPZQM010000632.1:0-3635 GCF_027530565.1 Microcystis sp. LE19-10.1B
TGAAATGGGGCGAAAGTCTGTGGACTCTGTGTAAGACAGTACATGGTTTTTTAACTGTGGTATGCGACGGTGGTGGAAGCAGAAACTTAAATCGTGAGGTTTAGGAATCGCCGCACTTTTAGGGCGGCGAGGATGTCAAAACTCTAATCCTCGTGCTTTCCCCGGTCTTTTCCCAGGGCTGTGGGGCAACCAAGTGGAACCCGAAAGAAGGGAACGGTCAAGATACAATGCTAACCCTTACTCGCACTGACAACGGCAAATCCATCACCATGCAGGTCAATGACCTACTGCTACTGTCCCTCGACGAGAATCCCACTACCGGCTTTCAGTGGGCGCTTGATGGCGGCGGGGGCGATTTAGTGGAGCTGCAGTCCTCTGAGTATGTACCTGCCGGGGAGTCGAAAGTCGGCGGGGGCGGTCAGAGAGTCCTGACCTTTAAAGCGCAACGGGCTGGGATAGACCAACTAAGGCTTAAGCTCTGGCGAGAGTGGCAGGGAGAGCCGTCAGTTGTCGAACGATTTACCGTCACGCTCCAAGTCCGAGAGTAAAGGCTTCTCAGATAGCCAAGGGCTAGTGAGTAACGACTTAGGAGGAAAGGAAAAATGAGTGAAACATTTGTAATTCCCGCAATGGGATGGTTGCCTGACTATCCCGATATTCGTGATGTCACTTTTCAATCTGAACGCGTACCGTCCAAACTGCAAGCTTTGGGACAGCCATCTGTCAAGCAAATGCTGGCCAAAGTGGGAGCAACGACATCTGCCCCAGCAGCGCTGCCAGCCAGCGTGGACTTGAGGCCGTGGTGTTCCCCCATGGAGGATCAACAAACTATCGGTTCTTGTACGGCCCACGCCGGGGTCGGACTGGTGGAGTATTTTGAGCGGCGAGCTTTTGGCAAACACATAGATGCCTCGCGCCTCTTTCTTTACAAAGTGACGCGCAACTTGCTCAAATGGACGGGAGATACGGGGGCCTTCTTGCGCTCAACAATGTACGCCCTCACCTTGTTTGGCGTACCACCAGAAGAATACTATCCCTACAATATCGCTGATTTGGACAAAGAGCCGTCGGCATTCTGCTACGCTTTTGCCCAAAGCTATCAGGCGATTTCCTACTACCGCCTCGATCCGCCCGGGACGGCAAGAGACGCACTGTTAGCTCGGATTAAAACCGAATTGTCGAAAGGTCTGCCCTCGATGTTTGGCTTTACTGTTTACAGTTCTATCAGTCAGGGCAACACGACCGGCAAGATTCCTTACCCGACTCGGGGCGAACGGGTTGAAGGCGGTCACGCCATTGACGCAGTTGGTTACGACGACAACCTCAAGATTAAGAATACTAACCCCGGTGGCATTGAAACCACCGGTGCCTTGCTGATTCGCAACTCCTGGGGGACTGGCTGGGGAAGCGCTGGCTACGGCTGGCTGCCCTACAAGTACGTCCTCGATGGTCTGGCAACTGATTGGTGGTCGCTAATCAAGAGTGAGTGGGTCGATACGGGACAGTTCGGATAGGAGACCGATTCGATAAGGTGTGAGGGGCAAAATAAAGGCTTCTGGTGAGTTTTTTCAGAATAGGGGGGACGCTGGGAAAACTCACCGTTTGTTGAATTTTTTAGGGGAAGCTTTGTGACATACCCATCGCTAAAAGCGAGGGCTTCCTGCTTCCTCCGTTTTGATTACTGTTCTGGCATGGAAAGATGGTCAAAAAAAGTAAAAACAGAAGCACGTTCAAAATGTTTTTACTCCAGCCTTTAATGAGCTAAGGCGATACTAGCAATTAATGGATCGGCTCTACCAATTTGGCCGAATTTAGAAATACCCTGTAACTTACCATTCATCGATAACTGAAATTTAAGCATAGATGCGATCCTCGATCGCCACCGATTGCAGAAGTCTTTCCACGATCGCTTTAGCTTGACGACCGTGACTAGGAATCAGACGATGGCAGAAGACGTAGGGAGTAATAAACTTAACATCATCGGGGATAGCATAATCGCGACCTTCGAGGAAAGCGTAAGCTTGAACTGCTTTTTGCAAAACCACACAACCCCGGGGACTGACTCCTAAACTAATATCTTCGTGATCACGGGTAGCGCGGACTAAATCGACGATATATTGCTGTAAAGCAGGAGCTACCCGGACCAGACTAACTAATCTTTGCAATTCTCCCACCTGTTCTAGGGAAATACAAGCTTCTAGGGATTTAACCGTCTCTTGAGAATGCTGTCTTTGTAACATTTTTAGTTCTTCTGTGGCGCTGGGATAACCCAAACTCAGGCAAACGGCAAAACGGTCCATTTGCGCTTCTGGAAGCGGAAAAGTGCCTTGATATTCGATCGGATTTTGGGTGGCGATCACAAAGAAGGGTTGGGGGACCGGCCGCGCTTCTCCATCGACGGTAACTTGTTTTTCTTCCATGACTTCTAGAAGTGCCGATTGAGTGCGCGGGGTGGCCCGGTTGATTTCATCGGCCAACAGGACGTTAGCAAAAGCGGGGCCGGGGATAAATTCAAATTCGCGACTGTTGGGGTTCCAAATCGTGGTTCCCGTGATATCACTGGGGAGGAGGTCGGGGGTGCATTGTACCCGTTGGAAACGACCGTTAATTGAACGCGCTAAGGATTTAGCTAAGAGGGTTTTGCCGACTCCGGGGACATCTTCGAGGAGAGCGTGGCCACCACTGAGTAAAGCCACCAGCACAATGCGAATCGATTCGGTTTGGCCGACGATGCTCTGGCTCAAATTTTCCATCAAAATATCAATAGCGTCTCTCATAGCACAAATGGGGGATTTTGTCAAGAAGATTAATGTTAAGTTTTTTTGATCTTAACGATTCTTTTCCTAATTTGCCCAAACTAGCGAGAAAAGTTGACAGACAATGGCGGGAAATTTTCTGCTAGGGAGCTAATCGGGGTTAGGGTGGCGAGCAGGGAGAAAATTAGTTAAGAATTGTTGCCAGTGGGCGAAATCAAGATTTTCAGTCGGTTCAGTACGGTAAAATCGAGAAGAATTTCTCTTAATCAGTGAAGATGAAAGCCAGTTCACTCGTTTTTAGTCTTGTTTTAGGAATCGCTGCCAGTACATTAACCAATAGTTTACCCGAAAATTTGACTTTCAATTCTCGGAAAATATTGGCTCAAGATCAGGCTCCTTCCTGTCCCCTTCCTCCAGATCTTGCCATCACTTTTCGCAATAGTGAATGTCAGGCAATTACCCTAGAAAAACCCCAGACTTTCTTCCGTTATTATAGTGACGAAAATTACAAAAAAGGTCGTTTTCTGACCACGGATCAATATACCACCAATGTGGAGGTGATCAGAAATTTAGCCCTCGATCAAAAGTGGAATCCTCCCAATCAAGCGACCAAAGTGGTATCGGTGACTTTACCTGCGGGAACAACGGTTTATCAAGGAATTGTCGCCCCCCAGAATCCGGCTGATTGTTATCCCGGTGGTGGTCAGCAAACTTTTATTAAAGACTCGCGAGATGCCAATATACCTGGACTTCCCCCATACAGAAATACTAAAAAATTAACAAAACCCTTACTGCCTGGAGCTTCTCAGAAAAAATTGAAAAGACGCTACTGGGTACATTTTCCCTTTGAAAATGGCTGTACCGTTGACTGTATCTAGA
>NZ_JAPZQM010000111.1:0-14574 GCF_027530565.1 Microcystis sp. LE19-10.1B
GCTGCTTCACAAGCACTGTAGCATAACCGAAAAAATAGGGGAAGAATAATAATTTTAACCCCCCGTAGGGTGGATTAGCGCAGCGTAATCCACCATTACATCAATTATTGAATAACCATAGATTAGGTGCGTTACACTTCGCGCTTCGCACTCTACAAGAGCGGCGATCGCACTATACAAACCAAGGAGTATAAAGCAATTTTTGTTTTATGGCTAGGCTATCCTCGCAAACAAGGGGATAAAAATGATTGTTATAAAGCCTTCACAAAAATGGTTGAGCGAGGTAATTTTCCCAATTCTCTTGACGCTTTAATCCTTGATAGCCAAGAAGATTAGCTAGTGATAAGGTGGTTGAAAAAGCGATCGTAACCCACAGATACACTTTCAACTGCTCCTCCAGAGAAAGATTGAGGTCTAACGTCCACGTTCAGCAGTTGCCGAGATCTTTAGCATCTCACCTAGGCGGCTTGAGTCAATCCGCTGCACCAGGGTTGTTAGGCGGCTGCTTTTTGCCCCGCTTTTTTTGATACCACTTCCAGAGAAAAGGAGATAGTGGTACAAGAATACTTGCCCATAACCACTGCCAATTACCCGCAACAAAAGTTGAGATACGCTGACCTACAGAAACCTCTACTTCAATTGTCTTATCAAATGTTCGTATCACAAGTGGCACTTTTTGATTCGATACATTGATAATGGCTGACAGCGTAAGATACAGATTCTGACCCCCATCTTTCGTCGGGGTGACTTCCCATTTCCACTGCGTTGTTTTACCTCTATAAACAGCCTGTTCCTGTGGAACTAATGCCTCAATCTTAAAACCTAGTCCCGAAAGGTCTGCTTCCATTCGATTTGATATTTGTATCCGTGCTGACTCAGTTTGTTCACGAGACTTCAAAGAAGATTGAAGCTCTTGGACAGATTTGGTTGGTGATAGAAGTAACTCGATAGTTTTAGGTTCTTCAAACTTCATTTTCTTGGGTGTATCAAACGCAATGTTTCCCCATTCAAGATTACTCACTATCTCTTCCACAACGCCCAGGGAGGTCGCAGGCATAGTCGGAGGCGGAGCCGTAGACTTCACAGACTCGTCTATAGGAAAATCTATCGGAGGCGGAGCCGTAGACGTCCCAGACGTGTCTATAGGAAAATCTAGACGAATAAGATTAAAATAGAGGTTTCCGAAAATTGCCATAAAAGCTATAAGTACAGTGCCAAGCAAAAAACTGAAAATTGCATTTTTTTTTCTCATATTTTTTTATCATAAATGCTTGAAGAACCGTGGAGTCGATAACTACAGTTAAGTTAACTGTGGACACCAACAGATAGCCTACCAATTACTTCTGCAACCAATAACTGAAGCAGCCCAACTATTAATTATACCGCTCTCTGCGGTCTAGCACCCTCCTCTATCTTACTATACCACCTCCATCGGTCTAACACCCCCTTAATCATACCTAATACCGCACTGTGCGGTTTAATCACCTCAATTTGGGCATAATTAGCGCAGCGGAACGAAGAACCTGAAAACTCACATCTGCTCACTGACCACTGATTGCCTCCTATTGACACAAACGTTGATAAACTGTGGCTAAAGCTTGGACATCACCGACGTTACCCGGGAAAAGAACCACAGGTAGATTAGGAAAGAGATGATGATCGGCTGCTGTACGGACCATGGAGACACCGGGGAGAATCTGACCGAGTAAACGGGCTGATTGCAGGCTTAAACCCGTACTTAAGACATCATTGGAGGTAATTCCGCCTTTACTGATTAAAAAACTGATGTCACTGGGTAAACTCTTAACAATGTCCATTAACAGAGTGGAGACGGCAACCCCAAAATCAAGACGTTTCTGCACAGAGGCAAAGGTTAACTCTTGCCGACTGGTATAGATCACGGGGGTTTGTTTATTTTTGTGAATAAGCTTGACTTTTTCCAGAACTTGTGCTAGGAGTTGATCTCGTTGTTCAGGACGATCGCGCAATGTCGTCACATCGATTTCGACTGCGACGGTGTTGGGTTGTTGAAGCAGTTCATCTAATTGTTGGGTAGTTTTTTTGACGTGGGAACCGACGATAATTGCCCCGGCTTCCCCCGTGGGCTTATACTTACCCATAGATTCGGGTGCGATCGGTTGAGTTCCTAAATTAGCCAAAGAAGTTAAAATACTGGCGGCACTACGGAATAAAAATTTTTTTCCCTCCCCTGCGGCGGTTAAAATATCTTCAGCAAAGCGATCGAGATCCGCTTGAGTTTCCCCATCTACCACCCCACATTGATTATTTTTGAGCTTTTGCAGTCGTTCTAAACTACCTTGACGGATATCTGCCAGTAAAAATCTCTCTACATCATCTGCTTTAATTTTACCTTTCGTTTTCTCCTCCACATAATCCGGCAGATAACTGTAATGATAGGCAAAAACCGAATCGCGAGCGAATTCCGTCTCGTGGACGGGAGTGGGAACGCCATCGATGATTAAATAGTGAATACTATCGCGGGTGATTCTACCTCCCTCAAAAAAGGCTGGAATCAGGAAATGAGCATCAAAACCGTCCAATTCTTCGGCAATAACATCAGTTTCGATCGGATAATGCCCGCGCAGGGTAGAATCGGAACGACTAACCACCAAAAAATCCTCGATTCCCTCTTTAGTTAAGGCAGTTTTCAGGTTATGACAGACTTCTCGCGTGACAGACTCGGCTTTTTCGGGGGTTAAAGCGCGCGTATTCGTCAAAACAAAGAAAATTGGCGCATTATCTGCCAATCCCAAGCGGAGAGTATCTTCATCCCACCGCATCAATAACAGACAACTATGGACTGTTTGGGAACCTGTCGGGTCATCATCTAAGACTATAATTTTAGGTCTATTATTGCTCATATATTTTTTATCAGGATGGGAGGGACGGGGGAATTAAGAGAATCTGGTTAATAGTTTATCGGGTTCTGGTTCCCCATTAAAGTCGTCCCCTCCCTAAGCAACCGCTATCAATCTTGATCACAATCTGTCCAATATAGGATAAGCTATACCATGATTCATACAGTGACGAAGTTGAGCGCGGGAGACTTCCCTTTGAATACGTTAATCCACCCCACTGCGGTTATCCATCCGTCGGCAAAACTTGATCCCAAGGTTAAAGTTGGTCCCTATGCTGTGATCGGGGCCAATGTGGAAATTGAAGCTGATACAATTATTGATGCCCATGTGGTCATTGAAGGTCCGACTAAAATTGGCAAGGGTAATCATATTTTTTCCGGGGCTGTTATTGGTAATGAACCACAGGATTTAAAGTATAAAGGGGGCGAAAGTAGCGTAGAAATTGGTGATCATAACCAAATTCGCGAGTTTGTCACGATTAATCGCGCCACGGATACGGGAGAAGTTACCCAAATTGGCAGTAATAATTTATTAATGGCCTATGTTCACGTTGCCCATAATTGTATTTTGCAAGATAACATTATTATCGCTAATAGTGTCGCCTTGGCTGGTCATGTCCAGATCGAATCAAAAGCAGTTATCGGGGGGGTTTTAGGAGTACATCAATTTGTTCATATTGGCAAAATGGCCATGTTAGGAGGAATGAGTCGTATTGATCGCGATGTTCCCCCTTTTACTTTAGTGGAAGGCAATCCCTGTCGCGTGCGAACTCTTAATTTAGTCGGTTTACAAAGGGCCGGTTTTACCGATGAAGATCTAGCTTTACTGAAAAAAGCTTTTCGGATTATCTATCGTTCTAATATAAATCTTCAGGAGGCTTTAGAACAAGTTTCTCTCTTAACCGATAACCCCCATGTTCAACATCTCTGTCAATTTTTACAATCCTCTACCACCGGAGAAAAACGTCGCGGTTTAATTCCGGGGAAATAATTTATTGAGGAACAGTCTGTAGGGTGTAGGGTGTGGGGTGTAGGGTGTGGGGTGTAGGGTGTGGGGTGTGGGGTGTGGGGTGATGGGGAAGTGGGGAAGTGGGAAGAATAAATAAAAATAATCTCCTATCTCCTATCTCCTATCTCCTGACTCCTGACTCCTGAATCCTGTCTCCTGAATTCTTTTATTATCAAATAATTATCCAAATGCGTATATTTATTAGTACGGGTGAGGTATCGGGTGATTTACAGGCAGCCATGCTGATTGAATCCCTTTTTAAACTAGCTAAAACCCAAGAAATTGAGTTAGAAATTTTTGCACTAGGTGGCGATCGCATGGAGTTAGCCGGAGCAAAAATGTTGGGTAAAACCACTCGACTGGCTGCCATGGGATTAATTGAATCTATCCCCTTTATTTGGCCAACTTTACAACTACAAAAACGAGCAAAAGAGTTTTTTAGAGATCATCCCCCTGATCTGATTATTTTAATTGATTATGTGGGGGCAAATGTGGCGATCGGTCAATCGGCTAAAAAAATTATTCCCCAGGTGCCAATAATTTATTATATTGCCCCACAGGTGTGGATTTGGTCAGAAGAAAATATCCCCTCAGCTAAACTCAGGGCCACAGCAGAAAAGTTATTTAATACGGAAAAATTAATCGCCGTCACGGATAAATTATTGGCAATTTTTCCCGCCGAAGCTCGTTTTTTTGAAACAAAAGGTTTACCAGTAACTTGGGTGGGACATCCTTTAGTTGATCGTATGGCCAATGCTCCCAATCGGCAAGAAATGCGGCAAAAATGGGCAATAAAACCCGAAGAAACGGTAATCGCTTTATTACCTGCTTCCCGTCAACAGGAGTTTAAATATCTCGTGCCGACGGTGTGTGCTGCTGCTAAAAAATTACAGGAAAAAATTCCCGATATTAAGTTTTTAATTCCCGTTCCCTTAGCTTTATACGAACCAAAAATGCGAGAATTAGTGAAGGAATATGGATTAAATGCGGTGATTATGGAACGAGATCAGACTTTAGAAGCGATTGCCGCTGCCGATCTGGCTGTGGCTAAGTCTGGTACAGTTAATCTCGAAATTGCTTTGTTAAACGTGCCGCAGGTGGTGGTTTACCGTTTAAGTGCAGTTACTGCTTGGATTGCCCGCAATATTATGAAGTTTTCTGTACCATTTGTCTCACCGGTAAATTTAGTTTTAATGCGAGAAATTGTTCCCGAATTATTACAAGAGGAAGCTAACCCAGAGAGAATTATGCAGGAATGTCTAGATTTATTATTAAATCAGCAACGTCGCCAAAAAATGTTAGATGAATACGCAGAAACTAAAGCCGGTTTAGGAACAGTAGGCAGTTGCGAGCGAGTGGCACAAGAGGTGTTTAAAATAGGCCTTTGTTAGGGTTAGGAGCCGGTCGTCAGGAGTCAGGAGACAGGAGATAGGAGTCAGGAATCAGGAGATAGGATTGCTGGAGATAGGAGTCAGGAGGCAGCTTTATTCTCCCCACACCCCACACCCTACACCCTACACCCCACACCCCACACCCTGCCCCAGGAAAAACTCTTTGCCGCAAACCCTACTTATAAGCGTCCATACCCTCACAGGAACAAACCAGATTTCTGTCCCCGTAAGCATTATCAACCCGTCCCACTACCGGCCAGAATTTATAATCTTTTAGCCAAGAAAGCGGGTAAGCTGCCTGTTGACGGGAATAGGGACGACTCCAATCATCGGCAGTTAAAACTGCGGCTGTGTGGGGGGCATTTTTCAAAGGATTATCGTGGGGATCCATGCTCCCATTAGCGATCGCTTGTACTTCTTGATAGATAGTTAACAAAGCTTCACAAAAACGGTCTAATTCCCCCAAAGATTCGCTTTCCGTGGGTTCCACCATCATTGTACCCGCCACGGGCCAAGAAACCGTCGGCGCGTGGAAACCGAAATCCATCAAACGTTTTGCCACATCTTCCACCTCGATGCCGGCCTGTTTTTTCAGGGGACGTAAATCAATAACGCACTCGTGGGCAACCGTTCCCGCGCTACCCTTAAATAACACTGGATAGGCCGACTCCAGATGAAAAGCCAGATAATTAGCGTTCAAAATTGCCACTTCTGTCGCTTTTTTCAAGCCGGCTGCCCCCATCATAGCGATATACATCCAAGAAATCACCAAAATGCTGGCACTACCCCAAGGCGCGGCCGAAATTGCGCCAATTGAGTCCTGATGCTTACCGTTAGCGGTTTCTGGGGATAATTTCGCCAAAACTAGGGAAACATCGGGCAGAAAAGGCACTAAATGGGATTTTACTCCGATTGGTCCCATACCGGGGCCGCCACCACCGTGGGGAATACAGAAAGTTTTATGGAGATTCAAGTGACACACATCAGCGCCAAAATCCGCCGGACGACATAAACCCACCTGAGCATTCATATTCGCGCCATCCATATAGACTTGACCACCGTATTGATGAATCAAGGCGCAAATTTCGCTAATTCCCTCTTCAAAAACGCCGTGAGTGGAAGGATACGTCACCATCAAAGCCGCTAGATTATCCTGATGCTTCTGGGCCTTAGTTTTCAGGTCATCAATATCAATATTGCCCCGAGAATCGCAATTAACCGCCACTACTTTCATACCACACATAACAGCGCTGGCAGGATTAGTCCCGTGAGCGGACTCAGGAATTAAGCAAATCTGACGATGACCTTGACCGCGACTTTCATGGTAGGCTCGGATCACCTGTAAACCAGCATATTCTCCCTGAGAACCGGCGTTCGGTTGTAGGGAAATGCCATCAAACCCGGTAATTTCCCCTAACCAAGTCTCTAACTGTTGAAAGAGCAGTTGATAGCCTTCTGCTTGGTCAATCGGAGCAAAAGGGTGTAATTTGCCGAATTCTGCCCAAGTTACCGGAATCATCTCCGCTACGGCATTGAGTTTCATCGTACAGGAACCGAGGGGAATCATGGAAGTATTTAAGGCTAAATCCTTTGTTTCCAGACGGTGCAGATATCTGAGTAATTCCGTTTCCGAGTGGTAACGATTGAACACCGGTTCGGTAAGATAGGCACTGGTACGGGTTAAATTAGCGGGTAATTCTAGACTAATTTTCTCGACTAATTCCGCCGCGGTAAAGGGTAATTCCTCGGTGGGGGCAAAAATTTGCCATAAATCCCACACATCCCTGAGACTGGTGGTTTCATCGACACTAATTCCTAGATTATTCTCATCAAAATAACGCAGATTAATCTTATGGGTTTTTGCCTTGGCGAAGATATCCTTAACTCCCGTGGATACCGTAACTTTGAGCGTATCGAAGTACGGTTCTTTCCCCACTTGATAACCCAACTTTTTTAAACCATTTGCCAATAAAGCGGTTAATTTCTGCACTCTTTGGGCGATTTTCTTGATTCCTTCCGGTCCGTGATACACCGCGTACATGGAAGCAATCACCGCTAGTAACACCTGTGCGGTACAAATATTACTGGTGGCTTTATCCCGGCGGATATGTTGTTCGCGGGTTTGCAAAGCTAAACGCAGTGCGGGTTTACCCTGACTATCCTTCGATACCCCGACAATGCGCCCCGGAATACTGCGTTTATAGACATCTTTGGTGGCAAAATAGGCGGCATGGGGACCCCCATAACCCAAGGGAACCCCAAAGCGTTGACTGCTACCCACGGCAATATCAGCCCCCAATTCGCCGGGGGGAGTCAACAGAGCTAAACTGAGAATATCGGCGGCAACGGTGACTAAAGCCCCATTTTCCTGCGCTTTGGCGATAAATTCCCGATAATCATAAATTACGCCATCGGTGGCTGGATATTGTAATAATGCGCCAAAAATCGGCGTTTGAAAGTCAAAGAGACGATGATCATCGATAATAATGTCAATACCTAAAGGAATCGCTCTGGTTTTAACAACTTCGATCGTTTGGGGATGGCAACTACTAGAGATAAAGAAAGCATTGGCTTTAGTTTTACACAGTCCATAACTCATACTCATCGCTTCCGCAGCTGCTGTTCCTTCATCGAGGAGAGAAGCGTTAGCAATTTCCAGACCGGTTAAGCTAGTGATGAGAGTTTGGAAGTTTAAGAGAGCTTCTAAGCGTCCTTGGGCGATTTCCGCTTGATAGGGAGTATAGGCGGTGTACCAACCCGGATTTTCTAAGATGTTGCGGAGAATTACCGGCGGGGTGATACAGTCATGGTAGCCCATGCCAATAAAGGAGCGAAATACCTGATTTTTGGAGGCAATAGCTTTTAATTGGGCAAGAGCGGCGTATTCACTCAAGGCAGGTGGTAGATTAAGGCTTTTTTGTAAACGAATTCCTGACGGGACCGTTTGAGCGATTAATTCCTCCACGGTAGCAACACCCAAAACCGCCAGCATTTTCTCGATTTCCGTCTCCGTCGGCCCAATATGACGGTTAACAAAGCTATCGGTGCAGTCTAGCAGGTCTTGCAGGTCAGCAGGAGCGAATTCCTCGGTTTTCTCGGCCGTAATTGACCTATTTAGCATATTAATCTCGGTTTAAACAATTACAAAAGTGCTGCGTTTCATCGCTAGGGGTGATTTTAACGCAACTTGTAAAATTTTTGTAATATTTCAAGTCAGCAATCGGCAAGATAAAGCGGAAGCTAATTTGCTATCGAAAGTACGCACAAAATTAACCTCACTACTGCTTCGTCACCAAAAACCAACCGGAATCCGTAGATCCGATCGCCTTTAATCCTTCTAAATCAGTAGCTTCTTTGGTTTGACGATCGATAATTAGGTAAGGTTGCTTGTGACTTTGCCAGTGATTGATTAATTCTTCAGCAGCAAGGGGAAAAACCCGACGACCACTATAAAAATTTAACGAGGGGCGCTCGTAGGCAAAAGCAATATAAACAGGGTGATCGGCCGGCACATATTTCTCCACTAAACTCGCCACCGGTTTGACGGGGAAATTCTCATTTAATTCCCAGATCCACAGGGGAGAATTGACGAAAATAAACAAAGAAACCAACATTCCCCAGAGTAAAACCACGCTGAATTGTTGCGAGCGCCGGGCTAACAAAATCGCCGTTGTCACCATGGTCAAGGACAGTGACAATAAGGTTAAAAGAATTAAGGGATGGAGAGGTTCAATAGCGGCAAAATTACCTGGAAAATAGGCTATTAAAGCTAATAAACCCGCCCCAACGCCGATAATACCCAGAATAATTGACCAGATTGGATGATAGGGGCGATCGATGGGAAGATTACCCACTTGCGCCAAGGCATAACCGGCCGCTAAAGCCAAGGCCGGGTATATCGGCAGAATATACCAAGGCAACTTCGTCGCCATTACCGAAACCACGAACAGATAAACACCCGTCCAAACTAACAGTAACTTCCCCCAACTGTAGAGATATTCCTGACGAGCTAAACGTAAACCCCAAACCGAGAAAATTAACCAAGGCCAACTATATTTAAGAATTTCCAGCAGATAATACCAAAACGGTCCGCGATGATTGTCCAGATCGTCACTAACTCGCTTTAACTGTTGAACAAAAAGGGAATCGAGAAATTCCCGCTCGTAGTGCCAAAATTGGGCGGCATACCAAGCAAAAGCGGGGGTTGCTCCCAATAACCAACCCGACCAAAAATAGGCAGAAGTTAATAACCGGGGGGTATCCCAGAGCAGAAAAATCAAGCCGATACCCGCCAATAATAGCCCCATAATCCCCTTAGTCAGACAAAGGAGGGCAAATCCTAACCCCGCCCCCAGAGACCAGCGTAAATCGCGTCGTGAGCGCAGTAAACCAACAAACATCAGGATTTCAAAACATAATACCGCTCCATCCAACATGGCTAAACGGCCATGACGCACCACCGGCAAAAGAGTTAAATAAATCAAGGCCGACAGTAAAGCTGGCAAACGAGCCGGAAAAATTTCTCGACCGAGAAGATAAAGAAGCGGCACCGATAAAGCTGTAAAAAAAGCGGGAATTAGTCTAGTATTGGCCTCATTGATACCCCAGAAATGGTAGGTTAGACCAATTAAACTATGAATCAACGGCGGTTTATTCAGGTAGGGATCACCCCAAAGACTAGGAAATAACCAGCGCAATTGTTCCAGTGGAGTTTGGCTAATTTCCTTGGCCACCTGAGCGATTGTTGCCTCATCCCAATCCCGCAAGGGTAAATTCCCTAATCCCACTAGATAGATAATTAAGGCCGCTATTAATAATCCCAGTAAACACAGAAATTCTTTAAAATTTTCTCTCTGACGCAATTTATAACTAGAATATCCCCAAGTAAATTTTTGACGGTTCATAAGCTAGGGCAGTAAACAGTTAACTGATTATGTATTGGTATAATGGCGAATTAATCGAGGATGAGCGAATCAGTCTGGGTATTGATGATATTGGGCTGCTTTATGGAGCGACAATATTTACTACCCTGCGTGTCTATCAACACAGCTTAGATCATCCCCTGACCCATTGGCAAGAACATCTCAAACGTCTGCACTCTAGTTTACAAGTTTTTCAATGGCCTGATCCCGATTGGCAGCGAATTCGCCAAGGAGCCGAAGAATTATCCCTATTCTATCCTGTCCTGAGAATCACAATTTTTCCCGATGGTAGGGAGTGGATTAAAGGCAGATTTCTCCCCGAAGATTTAAACCTGAGACAAGAGCAAGGAATTATTGGCTGGGTAATAGATAATCCCGCTTGGCAACGCGTTTTAGGAGAACATAAAACTGGTAATTATTTAACCCCTTGGTTAGCGTCACAAACTGCTCAAAAAAAAGGAGCAAAAGAAGCGATATTAGTCGATCGAGTTGGGAATTGGTTAGAAACTAGCACGGGCAATTTATGGGGATGGAAAGATAATTGTTGGTACAGTCCCCTGCTTACTGCTGATATTTTACCCGGAATCGGGCGCTCGGCTTTGATCGGCTGGTTAAAAAAACAAAATATTTCCCTGCAAGAAAATCTCTGGACCCCCGAATTTGTCAGGACTTTAGAAGGGATTGCTTATAGTAATTCCCTGGTGGAAATTATCCCTTTTAATTCTATTCTTGGCTGGAATCTAGAGATAAATACAGCTATTTATAGAGAAATTTTACCAGATTTACAGCAATATTTTTCCAGTCAATTATAGAATAAATAGGGTTTGCTGAATAAATCTAAAAACCTTATCCAACAAGGTTTTTAGACTTTTTTTCCCTCAAAAAGTGCCGACCATGGGAGTGATTGGGGGGAAAATTCAGGGACTTTTTCCCTGAAAATTAGGTAATTTACCACCTGAAAATGGGTAAAACCCTACACCCTACACCCCACACCCCACACCCTACCCCCACGAAAAACTTTTTGCCGCAAACCCTAAATAAGGGTGTGTTACTAGGGGCTAACACACCTAAAATCTGGAAATAATACCGCTCAAGCTTTAAAATTCTCGCTCGGAATTAGCCTCACTATCGCGTTTAGAACCGAGTAAATCTAATTGATCAACGAGAATCACCGGTTTAGAGCGAGCTAATCCCGTGTTTTTGTCATTCCAGGTATCCATTTTTAAAGAACCTTTAATCCCGATTAAACCGCCTTTTTTCACATAATTAGCGGCCACTTCCGCCGTTTTGCCCCAAATTTCCAGATCGAACCAATCCGGCTGATCGCTATTTTTAGAGCGACGATTAACCGCTAAAGTGAAAGTACATAAAACCTTACCGGACTCGAAATACTTGGTTTCCGGATCTCTCCCCGCTCGTCCCACCAAATGAACCAGATTTACACTCATGGTCTTAAATCCTCAATTTAGTACAATAGTATGTTCATTTTAGCCTGAAACCTTAGCCTTGACCGGTGGGCAGCCAGAAAATTAGGCCAAAGACCTGGGTAAATCTGGAGAGAAAGAAGCGATAATTAACTAGACTTGAGAAACAAAACCTAATAAAATCCAAGTCGATTCGATCGAAAGTCTAGCTATAGCAACGTTGTTATCAGAACAGGAGTGAAAACAAGTGGCGGGTTTTTTTAGAAGACTAGGCTTATCAAGGGACATAGGTATAGACTTGGGTACAGCAAACACCCTCGTCTATGTATCAGGGAAAGGCATCGTTTTAGAGGAACCATCGGTAGTGGCGATCGATCAAGATCGTAACCCGGTCGCTGTCGGGGAGGAGGCCAAAAAAATGCTCGGTCGCACTCCAGGCCATGTCACCGCGCTGCGACCCCTGCGCGATGGGGTAATCGCCGATTTTTACAGTTGCGAGATCATGTTAGCGGAATTCATCAAACGAGCGCTCGATGGCACGATTGGCAATCCCCGCATGGTAATCGGTGTTCCCAGTGGGATTACTGGAGTAGAAAGACGCGCGGTGGTGGATGCGGCCAAAAATGCCGG
This sequence comes from Microcystis sp. LE19-10.1B, assembly GCF_027530565.1. Taxonomy (NCBI): domain Bacteria; kingdom Bacillati; phylum Cyanobacteriota; class Cyanophyceae; order Chroococcales; family Microcystaceae; genus Microcystis; species Microcystis sp. LE19-10.1B. The sequence goes on from NZ_JAPZQM010000111.1 coordinate 12,255, forward strand.
CTCCCGAGAAGTGGGGTTAATTGATGAACCCGTTGCGGCGGCCTTGGGTGCCGGTTTACCCGTCTCGGAAGCGACGGGAAATATGATCATCGATATCGGTGGTGGCACGACGGAAGTGGCGATTCTCAGTCTTGATGGGACCGTGATCAGCGAATCGGTGCGCGTCGCTGGGGATGAACTCACGGAAGCAATTATCGCTTATCTGAAAAAAGTCCATAACCTGATTATCGGGGAACGCACGGCCGAAGATATCAAAATTCGCCTTGGTTCGGCTTATCCCTCCCCCGGAGATGAATTTCCTCCTCTGGAAGTGCGGGGATTGCATCTTATGTCCGGTTTACCCCGCACCGTGACGATCAAAGCGGAAGAAGTGCGGGAAAGTATGGATGAGCCACTTTCCGTGATCGTTGATGCGATCAAACGTACCCTAGAAAAAACTCCCCCCGAATTAGCGGCCGATATTATCGATCGCGGCATCATGTTAGCGGGAGGAGGTGCTTTATTACGGGGACTCGATCGCCTAGTCAGTCACGAAACCGGTATCGTTACCCATGTCGCTGAAGATCCGCTGCGCTGTGTGGTCAAAGGCACGGGAGAAGTGTTAAAAAATCAGAAACTCTTTGAGCGGATCGTTAATGAAACAACTCGCAATGTCTAAAGGTCACTAGGATCGGTTAGCCGTTAGCCATCAGCAGCGGAAAAATGGACGGATTCTCACTCTACACAGTCAAGAGGTTTTTAATCGCTCATGTATTCAGCACGACGAAAATGGACACAGCAGGGATGGCGACTTTTGCTGCTCGCTGCCGCTTTGGGGGTAGCTTGGTACATTCGCACCTATCAAAGTGGGGCGATTTTAGAATTGTATGGTTTATTAACTCGTCCTTTTCAGGGAGAGGAAACTAATCTGCAAGAGCAACTTCTGGCCGATCAACGGGTGCGAGAATTACAAAATCGTTTAAGTGAAGTCGAATATCAAAATCAACAATTAAAAAAACAGCTTGGTTATTATCAAACCCAGAAAAAACCCCTGATTTCTGCCCCAATTATTGGCCGCAGCGCCGATGATTGGTGGCAACAGGTAATTATCGGTCGGGGTAGCGCCGATGGTGTGGAAGTGGGTGCTTCGGTGACGGGAATTGGGGGTTTAGTGGGACGGATTACGGAAGTTACTCCCCACACCAGCAAAGTTTTATTGGTCAGTAATTCCCAAAGTCGCATCGGAGCAACGGTGAATCGTAGTCGGGCCATGGGTTTAATTCAAGGTCAGAATTCCCAAGTCGCTACCCTGCGCTTTTTTGAAAAAGCTCCCGATGTCAAACCGGGAGATGTGGTGACAACTTCGGCTTTTAGTAGTCTTTTTTCGCCAGGGTTGCCCATCGGTCGCATAATTTCCCTTAATTTACAGGAAAATCCCGCCCCCACCGCCAAAATTGAATTTACCGCCACCGTGGACAATCTCGAATGGGTGTTCGTTCACCCGCAACCCCAGCAGTGAGAGGGGGAATTATGCTGAAATTAAGCCGTTTATCAGCCCGTTATCGTTTTATACTGAATATTTTAGTCACTATCGCTTCACTGCTTCTCTGTACCTTTCTTTCCTTAATGCGGCTCCCAGGTATGGAGATTTTAGGCATCGCTCCCAATTGGTTACTGATTTGGTTGGTTAGTTGGAGTCTCAATCGCTCTTGTCTCGATAGTGTGGTGGTCGGATTAGCGATCGGCGCTATTCAAGATAGTTTAACCTCTAATTATCCTTCCCATATCATGGTTTTTGGTCTGATCGGTTTCCTCACTTCCCGTTTACACCGACAACGTTATCTCAAAGAAGAATTGATCGCCGTGGTCTTAATTGTCTTTGTTATGACTTTAATCGCCAATGGTGCGATCGCTTTTCAATACTATCTACAAGGAGGCAAAAATCTCGCTGATCTTTGGCTCGATTATCAACGCATTGGCCTCACTGCTGCTCTGCTTAGTAGTCTCTGGACTCCCCTCGTCTATTATCCTCTCCAGCAATGGTGGCGACAATTTAGCGATCTTTAAGGAAATAGGGATTTAGGGAAATAGGGAGATGGGGAAATTTCAGCTAAATTCCCCACTACCCCACTACCCCACTTCCCCACTACCCCACACCCCACACCCCACACCCCACACCCCACACCCCACACCCCAACACCCCACCTCCCCAACACTCCACCTCCCCAACACCCCACACCCCAACACCCCACTACCCCACTACCCCACTACCCCACTACCCCACTTCCCCACACCCCACACCCCACACCCCACACCCCACACCCTCACCCTCACTCTCACC
>NZ_JAPZQM010000017.1:0-1687 GCF_027530565.1 Microcystis sp. LE19-10.1B
ACTAATTCTCCATACCGAATTTCAAACCGACCCCGACTCCAAGATTCCTTTCCGAATGCTCGATTATCGCATTCGCGTCTATCGTCGTCATCCCCAAAAACCAATGCGTCAAGTGGTAATTTATCTGCGACGCAGCGATTCCCCCCTAGTACAAGAAAATACCTTCCGTCTGGGGGAAACCTTTCATTCTTTTCAAGTCATCCGTCTTTGGGAAGAAAATACACCACAATTTTTCCATCATCCCGGTTTATTACCCTTTGCCGTCCTCAGCAATACTGATGACCCCGAACAGGTGTTAAGTCAGGTGTCCCGTTCTTTAGAAACTATCCCCGAAAAACAGGTGCAAAGCAATCTCGCTGCCGCCACCAGTATTCTCGCTGGGTTAGTATTAAATCGGGAGACGATTAAAAAAATCCTTCGGAGTGACATTATGAGAGAATCCGTCATCTATCAAGATATTTTAGAGGAAGGCGAGGAAAAAGGACGACAAGAAGGACGACAAGAAGGACTGCAAGAAGGACGACAAGAAGGTAAAGAAGAAAAAGCCCGACAAATTGCCCTAAAAATGCTATCTGCTGGTTTTCCTATCCCAGAAATCGCCCGATTTACCGATTTATCCCCCGACGCGATCGAGGAATTACAAAGGCAGCAGCACAATTAAAGCTTTTAACCGCAAAGGGTGGGAAATTAGGGAAATTTTAGACCGTCTCCCCACCCCAAGCGCGATTAACGACGTTTAGCGAGGCGACGCACCACTAAACCACTCCCTAAGAACACCAGTCCTGTGATCATACCAGGTTCAGGAACTGCGACGGGAACAGAGGCAACAGAGGCAAAAGAAGCGCTATCGATCTGGAAGATATCGAGATCATTTGTATTAGTTCCAAAGACGATCGATCTGAAGTTTGCGTTACCAATAATGCCCAGAAAGCCGTTTGCTCCGCCGATACTGTTATTCACAAGCAGAGTTTGGTTTCCTGTACCATCGAAATTTCCCGTTAGGTTTAGCTGGTTAGGGTTAGTATTTAGAAAATCCGCTCCGAAGGCAAACACAGGTGAGGGAAAAGTCCAAGTGATAGTTGTGGAAGCGCTACTCGCATCTCCATCAGTGGAATTGAGGAAAAGTCCTCCACTAACGCTATTATCCTCAAACGCAACTGCGGGTGGAAAGGAATTCGCCGAAACGATGCCCGAATCCAGTGTTATTGTTTGAGCAGAGGCGATGTTGTTGCTAAAAGTATCGGTGGTGGTGACACTGCCAGCGATGGCATCGACGGCAGCTTGCCAAGCGGTGCGATTAGTGAAAATAGTGAAAGCTTCGGCGGAAGATACCGAACTCAGCACAAGGGTAGTGGTAAAAACCGTGGCTAGGGAAAAGGATTTCAGCCGAGCCTTTGATAAGCTCTGCTTCTCCACCCCCCGTGATTGATAAGTTTAGATAATGACATAAGACTTCAGAAAATTTAACTGTTTGTAACCTACTCCTTCCTCTAGTAATTGTCAAGGACTTTTTCCAAAGGTGTGAGATTTTTGGGGCAAAAATTCACTAATTAGGGGCTGCTGAAAAAGTTTTTCGTGGGGGCAGGGTGTGGGGTGTGGGGTGTGGGGTGTGGGGTTTTACCCATTTTCAGGTGGTCAATTACCTAATTTTCAGGGAAAAAATCCCTAAATTTTCCCCCCAATCACT
>NZ_JAPZQM010000649.1:0-6894 GCF_027530565.1 Microcystis sp. LE19-10.1B
CCGCCCACACGCCACCCCCGACCCCACACTCGCGACCCGCCACACCCCACCCCCCACACCCCCCACCCCACACCCCACGTCCCTTTAAAGAGGATTTTTTATTATTTGCTCTCCTCTGAGAAATTTTTCACCGTTTCTTCTAGGAAAACTACTGGTTCTTTTTCCCGCTGCTGCGAGCGGATGATATCGATGGTACTTTTCAGCACACTAGCGATGGGAACTGCTATCAATAAACCGAGAATTCCTGCCACTTTGCCACCGATAAAAAGAGATAGAATAATCCAGACGGGATTAAGTCCGATCATACCTCCCATTAACCGAGGGGCGATGACATTATCATTAATTTGACCGACAATAATAGTCAGGGTCAAAACTTTTAACCCTAACCAAAAATCTTGAAACATCAGTAGGGTACTAATGCCAATAATGGTAAAGGCACTGGCAAAAGGAATTAATGTAGTTAGACCGATCGCCACCCCGAATAATAGGGCATAATCAACCTTGAGAATCACAAAAACAAAAATTTGAGCAAGGCTGAGAATTCCTGCCAAAATGGTTTGACCAGCAAAATATGTTTCAAAAGTTTGACGAATAATCGTTCTTAATTTGAGATTCCAGGGAGCAGGAATCCAGCTTAAAATTCCCTCCCAAATTTGTTCGCCATAGAGAACAAGAAAGACGGTGAGAACCAGAACAAATAGAATGTTTAGGATACTGTTGATAGTTCCCAGCACAAAGCTTAGTAATTGAGTGCTAAGAGTTTGTAAAACATTGGTTAGTCGCTCCGATAACTGGGTGATTGATTGCTCGATATAAATCGCATATTTCTGAGTTTTATCCCACTTTTCTAAATTTTGTATCTGTTCGGTTCCCGACTCGATCCACTGGGGCAAACTATTGATTAAACTGCTTAATTGTTCGACAATCTGGGGAATTAAAATTAAACCTAAAACAATCAAAATTAATAGGGCAATTAAAAAGACAATAGCGATCGAACCACTGCGATTAACCCCGCGTCTTTGCAGCAGTTTGATGGGAACATCTAGGACAAAAGCTAGTAAACTAGCAGTGACAAAAATACTAACTAAGGGTTCTAGATAGCTAAATAATTGGAATAATAACCAACCATTGAGAAATAAGAGCGGAAAAACTAGACTTAGCCGCAACCAACGAGGTAGTTGCTTAAAAAGCTCTATCATTAGACCTCTTGTAAAAATCAAAAATTGTTGTTAGGGTTAGGAGTCGGGAGTCAGGAGTTAGTAGTCAGGAGAATTAAGAATGAATAATAATCAATTAAACGGTCTATTTACAGATTTTATGTAATTTAATCCTTGTTTTTGCCTTTTTTGAACCCTCAAAAATTAATTATGCAAGAGGTTCATTAATTTTGTCCTGAGAGAGTATCGAGGTAAAAAGAGACTTTTCTAACCAGAAATCCTCTTTCAATCTAGCATCTCCTCGTTACTTTTCTGGTCCAAGCAACCCTGAAACTCTTATCCTAACTGTATGGAGCTAAGCGGATTCGAACCGCTGACCCCCTCAATGCCATTGAGGTGCTCTACCAACTGAGCTATAACCCCGCGAAGACCATTTTTGAATATAGCTTAAATAGAATCATTTTGTCAAGGGGGGGCGAGAAAAAAATTTGTCACTGCCAAGACGATCGCTCATCCACAAGAGTGAAACAATCGCCCCCATTTAGACAGGAGCCGGAATTTGGGTTAAATAGGTTAAACAGTGACCCATGAGGAAATAAACTACTAACATAGCTGCTGCCGCTGCTGCCACCAAGGTTCCCGCCAGCATCAAGGAAAACTCTTGCTTGTCGAACGCTTGCTGCATCAGATGCAATGACCAAGCCACAAGACCGAGGTCAAAGATGAGAATCGGAACTAACATATTTTAAATTTTGTTAACTTTCATCTATTCTAATACATAATTTTCCCCAGGGATAATCGGACTGAAGTTAAAAACAGGGATTTTTGCCGGTTTCTCGATCGGGGCATTCATCCGACATTTTAGGTAATAAACTGCCCGGGAATTTAAATTGCTTGTTGAGATTAGGCAAGAGGCAACAGTAAGGGGTTAAAATGTGTCTTAGCTTAGGTCTAAACCTTGCTCTTCTTGGGTTGCAGCCTGAAGAAATCCTTTTCCAGGAAAAGCGACTCAATCACCAGATTAAGTTCTGTAAATCTTGCTCTCATTTTCCCTAGCTAACGCACGGGGACTTGGTGATTTTGCAGATAATTTTTGACCTCAGCGATGGTTAATTGACCATAATGGAGCAAAGAAGCCAATAAAGCTGCTTCTGCCCGCCCTTCCGTCAATGCTTCGTAGATATGCTGACAATTACCCGCTCCTCCCGAAGCAATCACAGGAATCTCCACCCTTTCTGCGATCGCTTTTGTCAAGGCCAGATCGTAACCCGCTTGCGTGCCGTCAGCATCCATACTGGTAACTAACAACTCACCCGCCCCGCGTTTTTCCACTTCTTGCGCCCATAATAAAGCATCAATACCCGTATTTTCGCGTCCACCCCGAACATAAACCTCCCAACCGGGGTTATGCCCATCCTTACGTCGTCTAGCATCGATCGCCACCACAATACACTGTTTCCCAAAGCGATCGCTGGCTCGATCGAGCAATTTCGGCTCGCGCACGGCAGCCGAGTTAATGCTGACTTTATCGGCCCCGGCTCTTAACAAATTTTTAATATTTTCTAAGGATTGGATACCGCCACCCACTGTCAGAGGAATAAAAACCTGTTCCGCCGTACGATAGACTACATCAATAATCGTGTCGCGATCTTCATGGGTAGCAGTAATATCAAGAAAAACCAACTCATCGGCCCCTGCCTGATTATACAAGCGGGCTAACTCCACGGGGTCGCCAGCATCCTGAAGATTGACAAAATTAACCCCTTTAACTACCCGACCTTTATTGACATCCAAACAAGGCAAAATCCGCTTCGCTAACATATCCTAGACTCTTGATTGTAACAATGGCCATCAAACGATCGCACAATTCCCCCCCGGCTGCCGAGGAAAATCTGCTCACTCCCAATCCCACTATAGAAGAAACGGAAAAAGCAGCAGCGCAGATTCGTCCGCAATCCCTAGAGGATTATATCGGTCAACAGGACTTAAAGGCTAATCTAAAAGTCACCATCGCCGCGGCCAAAGCTAGACAAGAAGCGATCGATCATTTACTCTTCTACGGACCGCCGGGGTTAGGAAAAACCACCATGGCTTTAATTTTAGCGGCCGAGATGGGAGTAAATTGCCGCATTACCGCCGCCCCCGCTTTAGAGCGTCCCCGGGATATTACCGGCATCCTGATCAATCTTCAACCCCGGGATATTCTTTTTATCGACGAAATTCATCGACTGAATCGGGTGACGGAGGAGTTATTATACCCAGCGATGGAGGATTATCGGCTGGATGTGACGATTGGTAAGGGTCAAGCAGCGAAAATTCGCAGTATTTCTTTACCTCCCTTTACTTTAATCGGTGCTACTACCAAAGTTGGCTCTTTAACTTCCCCTTTACGCGATCGTTTTGGCATGATTCAACGTCTGCGTTTCTATACAGTTGAGGAATTGACGGCAATTATTCTCAGAAGTGCTACTATTTTTAATATTCCCATTACTGAAGCGGGTGCGATCGAAATTGCCCGTCGCAGTCGGGGAACTCCACGCATTGCCAATCGTTTATTAAAACGAGTACGCGACTATGTGCAGGTGAAGGGAGAAACTATGATTAGCCCCCAGTTAGCCGCTGAGGGATTAAATCAATTAAATGTAGATTCTATGGGTTTAGATTGGACCGATCGATTAGTATTAAAGACGATGATCCAACAGTTTCAAGGTAAACCCGTGGGATTGGAAGCGGTAGCGGCAGCCACGGGAGAAGATGCCAAGACGATCGAGGAGGTACACGAGCCTTATTTATTACAAATAGGTTATCTTAATCGTACTCCCCGGGGTCGCGTAGTGACGTCAGCCGCCTACGAACATTTAGGATTACTGGCGAAATTGCCGAAAAATAAGGATCGGAGTTTACCTTTGTTTGAGTTGTAGTTTTCTAGATAGGGCTGGCTGAATAAATCTGAAAACCTTGTTGGATTAAGACTCTTAGACTTTTTTCCCCTCAAAAAGTGCCAGCTATTGCGGGGATCGGGAGGAAAATTCAGGGACTTTTTCCCTGAAAATTAGGTAGTTGACCACCTGAAAATCGATAAAACCCCACACCCTACACCCCACACCCTACACCCCACACCCTACACCCCACACCCTGTCTCTAGAAACAACCTGTTCAGCCAACCCTAATTACCTGGGTTTCAGCTTATCTGTGTCTTTAAATACTTGGTCGACCGCGTCAAATCACACAAGTCTTTATATAAAGGTCGTATCATCATGATCGTAGTAAGTTACATTGTTGACATTGCTTACCGCTTCTCATCTAGACTGTATTGGGATTGGTCAAAGCTAATTGCACAATAGTGATCTTTTATAGTCAATATTTTTTAAGTCTGTTAGCGCCCTATGTCTGTCCTAAATAAAGAAAATCTTAAACTGGAAACTCTTACCCTGTTTCAAAAATACCAAAAAACGGGAGATAATAAGTTACGGGATCAAATTATGGAGTTAAACCTAGGATTAGTCAGAAGGGAAGCTCATCATTGGGTTAATCAATGCCATGAAAATTACGAAGATTTAGTGCAGGTTGGCTCTATGGGACTAATTCGGGCGATCGAGCGTTTTGATAGCAGCAAAGGTCATGCTTTTAGCTCCTTCGCTATTCCCTATATTCGCGGCGAAATTCAACACCATCTGCGCGATAAAAGTTATACAGTTCGTATTCCTCGTCGTTGGTTAGATTTAGGCAGACAAGCGACAAATGTGCGTCGGGATTTCCAGACTATCCACAATCGTCAACCCAATGATACGGAAATCTCCCGCGCTTTAAATATTTCGAGCGAAGAATGGCAAGAGGTAAAACTGGCTTTCCAAAACCGTGAACCCCTCAGTCTCGATGTGACGGTTAATAACGATGAAGATAATAATACTTGTTTAAAAGACCTCGTTCCCGATCCCCGTTATCGCAGCTTTCAACTTTGTCAAGAGGATCGCATTCGTTTACAACAGGCACTGGCTCAATTAGAAGAAAAAACCCGTCATATTCTCGAATTTGTCTTCCTTAAGGATCTTACTCAACGGGAAACCGCCGAACAATTAGGCATTAGTGTCGTTACCGTCTCCCGTCGGGTGAAAAAGGGTTTAGAAATGCTCAAGGAAACCATGATCCAAGAAGCATTTTAGACCAATTATCGGTTTGATACGGCCGCAATAGCAAGTAATTTAAAACCCCAGCTAAATATTCATACTGCTCGATCGAATTATAGTAGTGAGCAGAAATCCTCACAATTAATGATGCTTCTCCCCAAGGAATTATCGGCACTTCAATCTGATATTTTTCCCACAGTTGTCTAGATAAATCTTCTGCTGCCCAAGCATAACTAGGAATCAGAATTGAAGACATTGATCCGATCATTGATTCTGGACAGGGATAATTGACCTCTAAGGCATGACAAAGCAAATTTCTGGCTTTTAAAACCAAATTACGATTCCTCGCCATCAGACCCAGTAAACCATCAATAGAGAGAGAATTTAAAAACTCGATCGCTTTTGGCACTGATAAATAAGCGGTGGGATCATCGGTTCCCATCCAAGCAAATTCTAACTGAAAACGGGAGCGATCTTGTGGAGGGGAATTCGCTCCATGGCTAATAGTTAAAGGTCGAATTATTGCCTGTTTATCCCCGCGCACATAGAGAAAAGCAGCCCCCTTGGGACTACATAACCACTTATGACAATTAGCAGTATAATAGGTGGGATTAATTGCCGCGATATTAAGGGGTAAAAAACCTAAAGCATGAGCGCCATCGATGAGAGTATCAATGCCCAGATTATTTAATTCTTGCACAATTTCTGCGATTGGCCAAATTAAGGCCGTGGGACTGGTGACATGATCTAAAACTACTAATTTTGTCTGGGGAGAAACAGATGCTAAAATTGCTTGACTAATTTCTAAAGGGGACTGTACAGGAAAGGGAATTTTAGCGATAATTACCTTTAAACCCCATCTTTTAGCTATATGTTTAACTGCATTAGCACAAGCATTATAGGTCTGATCGGTGATCAGAATTTCCTCATTTTCCTGAAAAGTTAAGGAATTTAACACCGCATTCACTGCTGTGGTTGCATTGGGAACAAAGACTAAATCATCGCTATTTACTCCCACTAAATCCGCTAATTTTTGCCTAGCAATATCTAATAAACCCTCTAATTCTCTCCCCAAAAATGCTAAAGGTTGTCTTTCCATTCGTTCCCGCAATTGTTGCTGATAATCCAAGACTATTCTAGGGGTTGCACCATAGGAACCATGGTTGAGAAAATAAATATCATCGGGAATTAACCAAGAGTTTTTGGACATATTGAATTAATTTAAAATTATTCAGAACTAGAAAAAATAGCTGAGAAATTACGACGACCACTAATAACTCTAAGAATTTCAATATCTTCTCCTAAGACACGATAAAAAACAATATAGTTTTTTAAGGATAATTCTCTTAAATCCTTAGGGATATAAGCATAGCTTTTACCACTTTGGGGGAATAAAACTAATTGCTGACACTTGCGATTAAATTCTTAAAAAAAAATCTCACCAGCTTCCACATTATTACTAGCAAAGTAAGGTTCTTCGGTTTGTCTTATGCAATGGACGGGGTTATAAAGAATGAAACCTTTATAGAGACAGACATTGCCGCAATTTTTGTCAATTGTTTGCGATCTGGAGCGAACTAATCAATTAAATCTCTTGCCAGATAAGGATT
>NZ_JAPZQM010000706.1:0-2306 GCF_027530565.1 Microcystis sp. LE19-10.1B
CTAGGGTTGATTCATAGTAGGGTTGATTCATGAATCAACCCTACCCTTAGTCCCCCCTTGATAAGGGTGGTGTCTGATAATTTTTAACGCCTACCTACTTAGGAGATGGCTTTTATTTATTCTCCCCCCGCAACGCGCACGAAGTGGTCTCCCCATCTCCCCACTTCCCCACACCCCACACCCCACACCCCACACCCAGCCTCAAAGTATTCTAAGATACAGTCTTGCGGGCGAGTGAGTGGAACGAACCACAGAGACACAAAGATCGATCACTACTATATAAGTTAAACTTATCACACAAAGAATAAGAGAGCCGATTATTTTTTGGGAATTTAGGATAACCTTTTTTACCTTTTATCATACCAAATCCGTTTTTAATAGTGTGATTAACTGCCAAGTTATGGATTGTTTCTCCCTGCTCCCCACCCCCTGCTCCCTGGTCTCCTGTACTTTTTAAACAGGATTTAGTATCACTATAAGTGGGAGAGAGTCACAAATATTGAGATGCACCCAAAAGCCGATTATTTTTTGGGAATTTAGGATAACCTTTTTTACCTTTTATCATACCAAATCCGTTTTTAATAGTGTGATTAACTGCCAAGTTATGGATTGTTTCTCCCTGCTCCCCACCCTCCGCTCCCTGGTCTCCTGTACTTTTTAAACAGGATTTAGTATCACTATAAGTGGGAGAGAGTCACAAATATTGAGATGCACCCAAAAAATGAGTCTAAAACTTTACTTTTTGCGTCATGGCGAAACCACAGCCAGTCAAGCGGGTAGTTTTTGCGGTCGATTAGACTTGCAACTAACCCCGGCCGGCGATGAAATGGCCAAGGATTTCGCTCTTGTCTATCGAGATGTGCCTTGGACAGGGATCTATTCTAGTCCCCTCAAGCGCACCATGGCCACGGCCACCCCTTTAAGCGATCTCTTAGGTATTCCCATCCACAAACGGGAAGGATTAAAAGAGATTGCCTACGGCCAATGGGAGGGAAAAACCGCAGCCGAGGTTAATCGGGAGTTTCATGATGATTATGTGCGCTGGTTAGCAGATCCGGGCTGGAATTCTCCCACAGGGGGCGAAAAAGGCATCGATATCGCTCGCCGCAGTTCGGAAGTATTAGAGGAAATCGACCATAATCACGATGATGGCCATATTTTGATCGTTTCCCATAAAGCAACGATCCGAATCATGTTATGTTCTCTTTTAGGCATTGATATCGGCCGTTATCGCGATCGAATTGCCATGCCCGTGGCCTCGGTGACGATCGTCGAATTAGCCGAACACGGTCCCCTCTTTCAAGTCATGGGCGATCGCTCTCACCTCCGCAATGACCTACGCTCGCGAGCGGGAACCTAACCAGTCAACAGTAACCAGGGAAGCCCCGAATTTGGTCTCCTGAAAAACTATGTGCTTGATGTTATATTTTCTACGACACGGACAAACGGCCTATAGCAAAACGGGAGGATACTGTGGTACTCCAGAAAATGACCCCGGTTTGACTGCCGAAGGCATCGAAATGGCCGAGGAATTCGCCGATGTCTATCGTTCTTTACCTTGGCGCGCGGCCTACGTCAGTCCCCTCCAAAGAGCTATTCAAACCGCTAAACCCCTCTGTGAAGCGGTAGGACTGAAATTAGAAATCCGCCAGGGATTACAAGAGATCGGTTATGGTCTTTGGGAAGGTATGCACCCCAACGATATCGATCGCCAATATCATGATCTCTATGTACGCTGGTTGACGGATCCGGCTTGGAATGCTCCCCCCAACGGAGAAAGGGGGATCGATATCGCCCGTCGTTCGGCGGCCGTTTTGGAGGAAATTGAACACACCCACAGTGATGGCAATATCCTGATTGTTTCCCACAAGGCCACCATCCGGATCATGCTCTGTAGTCTGATGGGCATCGATGTGGGCCGTTATCGCGATCGGTTTGAAATGCCCGTGGCCGCCCTCAGTATCGTCGAATTAGGCAGTCGTGGCCCGCTTTTCCATGGCATCGGTTTACGTTCCCACCTCAGTGAGTACCTGCGTTCTCTCCCCTGCACCTAATCAGGAGACAGGAGACAGGAGACTCCGAGACAGGGGACAGGAGACAGGAGACAGGAGACAGGAGACAGCTTTTTTCTCCCCACACCCCACACCCCACACCCCACACCCCACACCCCACTTCCCCATCTCCCCACTTCCCCACACCCCACACCCCACACCCCACACCCCACACCCCACACCCCACACCCCACACCCCACACCCCACACCCCACACCCCACACCCTACACCCTACACCCATCTCCCCACACCCC
>NZ_JAPZQM010000395.1:0-6111 GCF_027530565.1 Microcystis sp. LE19-10.1B
CTTCGCTCGAAATAACTAATTATTTCTCCAAACCAGTTTCGGATTGTTTGACAACTCTTAGTAAAAACACTGGAGGATTTTGCCAACCATTCCGAGATGGATAGCATTCCCTCTGTCGGATTCTCTGAGGTTTCATAAATCTTTCTAAATTCTTCCTTTAATTCCTGCATCTTTTTCAAATTTGGGAATTTTTCTGGCTCTTCGGTTTGTGTTATGCAATGGACGGGGGTTATAAGGGATGGAACCCTTATATAGAAAGGCATTTAGCGATTTTTGTCAATTGTTTTTATCTAGAGCGAACTAATCAATTAAGTCTCTTGCCAGATAAGGATTTAGTCGATTTATGCCCCCCTATCGAACCATAACAAGCAACGAAGAGCCTAATCTTGCTTGATCTTTTGATCACTTTTCTACTAAAATATCTGCTGAAATCCCATTACTCAATTAACCTAATTATCTACTGCCATGTTAACAAAAATTATTCTCGGTTTACTTTGGTTATGCTTCGGATTATACGCTTTTTTACTAGCACCCCCCGACCAACCAGATACAATAAATTTAATTATCAATCTTTCCACTGGCAAATGGCAAGATATCAACCCGTTAATTATCGCTCTTTTCAACCTGATGGGAGTTTGGCCACTTATCTACACTAGCCTTTTAATTATCGATGGTCGTGACCAAAAAATCATCGCTTGGCCCTTTACTTTTGCCTCCTTTGCTGTGGGTGCTTTCGCTATTTTACCCTATCTAACTCTCCGTCAACCCAACAGCAATTTTACCGGTAAAAAAAATCTGGTCATTAAACTTCTAGACTCACCTTGGTTGGGAGTAATTGCCCTAATTACTGCGGCAATTTTAATCGCTTACGGATTAATTAACGGCAATTGGTCTGATTTTTGGTATCAGTGGCAAACTAGCCGTTTTATTCATGTTATGAGTTTAGATTTCTGTCTTTTAACCCTATTATGTCCAATTTTGCTGCAAGATGATCTAACCCGACGGGGATTAAAAAATCCTTTCCTGTTGCCGGTAGTTTCCCTTTTGCCTCTAATCGGTCCGGCAATTTATTTAATTATTCGTCCTCGCTTAGGGGAGAATTAAGGGTAAATTGTCTTGAGCAAACTTAACCATTTCTTGACAGGAGAAGTTCATATTTAACAGAAATTATGCTGAGGTTCCTCTAAAATATGAGGAAAGAGATTAATGTCCAGATTAGAAGGAGTGTTTAACCTTGTTAGAGAGTCAAAAACCACCTCGGATTTACTGCTTTCAAGCTGATTATCTTGCCTCCCAACAATTTAACCCCCAAGAGATTCCCGCTTGGTTATCCTTAGAGGTAAACTGGCAGGGTTATAGAATTCATACCCTACCCTGGGTAGCAGACGTAGCTAGGGTATTAGGATTATTAGCGATCGAAGATACCCCCCAAGGGTGGCAAGATTATTTAGAAAGCTTGGGATTAGCCAAAATTAGGTTAATGGACAGCGAGGAGTTTTTTGAGGATAAATCTTTATCGGGATGTTAGAAATGCCCTATAATTGGCAGTTTAGTGATGATTCTACCAGTCAATTTATGCCTTATAAACTACTCTTCGTCTGTTTAGGAAATATCTGTCGTTCTCCCGCTGCCGAGAATATCATGACTTATCTGATTGAACAAGAAGGATTAGGCAATAAAATCCTCTGTGATTCTGCGGGTACTGCCGGTTATCATATCGGTTCTCCTCCCGATTCTCGCATGAATACGGCGGCCAAAAAACGCGGTATTCCTTTGCAAGGGACAGCTAGACAATTTACCCGCGAGGATTTCGAGAATTTTGATCTAATCCTAGCCATGGATAAAGCCAATTATCAAGATATTTTATCCCTAGATCGGACAGGAAAATATCAAGAAAAGGTCAAGTTAATGTGTGACTATGCTCGTTATCACCCAGAAAAAGAAGTTCCCGATCCCTACTACGGTGGTCGTGAAGGTTTTGAACGCGTAATCGAGCTACTTTTAGACTCCTGTGGCAGTCTTTTGGAGGAAGTAAAAAACAAAATTTAAGTTTTTTATTTCAGCTAATCGATTAGTCTATGTTCGAGGGAAAAACGAACCAATTCGGCGCGATTATTAGTAGTTGTTTTTCTGAGTAAACTACTAACATATTTCTCGATCGTGCGAGAACTAAGATGCAGTTTTTGCCCAATTTCACTGTTAGAAAGTCCCCGGGCTAAATGTTCTAACACTTCCCGCTCGCGATTAGTTAACTTAAAATCGTCCTGTAAAGAAGAAGTTAAAACATCCCTAGTTTTGGGGCTTTCTTCTGGTTTTAATTTCTGATATTGACGTTCACTTTGCACCATTTGCGATCGCTCTAAAAGATTGCGAATAACTGCTTTTAATTCCTCCATCTCAAAAGGTTTAGGAAGATAGATATCACAACCCACTTGATAACCGCGGATTCTTTCCTCTGTTGACCCTCTTTCGGTTAAAAAAATTACTGGTAATAACCTAAATTCTGGCTGTTGCCGCACCTTAGTCACCAAAGAATAACCGTCTAAACGCGGCATTTTGATATCCGATACCAAAAGATGGGGATGATAGGTATCCAATAAATTCAAAGCTTCCAAACCATTACTCGCCGCTACCACACTATAACCTGCTAATTCTAAATAGTCTTTGACCGCTAGGCGGATACCGGGGTCATCATCGGCAATTAGAATCAAAAGAGGCATAGAAATTAACAGGACAAGGTTTTTTCGGTATTAATAGCCTAGCACCCTCCGCTCGTCACAATTGTCCATCAAGCTACAGAGGCCGTTTTAACTGATATTATACTAGCAGTTAGCTATCAGCCTTTTCAGTGATCAGTGATCAGTAATCAGTAATCAGTAATCAGATGTGAGTTTTCAGCTTTTTTCTCCTCCTCTCCCCACTCCCCCACTTCCCCACTTCCCCACTCCCCCAACCCCTTTTTTACTTTGAAGATCATTTTTGAGTTATACCGTTTCTCATAAGTATGAAGTATAACTGGATTGGGCATCGTCTCCTGATTCCTGACTCCTGACTTCTGGCTCCTGACTCCCGAAACCGACAACTTTGTACCTCACTATTAAGATAATTGCCATAACATGACAGATTATTTGGTTTCCCTGACAATTTGGGCGGGTATTTACGCGATTTTTGCCCTCGGTTTAAATCTACAATGGGGATTTACTGGCTTAATTAACTTTGGTCACGTTGCTTTTGCCACTTTAGGGGCTTATGCAACGGTTTTATTGACTTTACAGGGTGTACCGATGATTTTTGCCGCCATTGTCGGGGCGATCCTAGGGGCATTGTTGGGATTGGCGATCGGTTTTTCCACCCTGAGATTAAGAGCCGATTATCTAGCAATTGTCACCATCGGGGTATCTGAGTTAATTCGTTTACTGGTGCTTAACGAGGATTGGTTAACGAAAGGCAGTTTCGGACTACAACGTTATCCCCTACCTTTGGATATAAATCCCAGTTTTCCCGTCAAATTATTAATTATTGCCCTGTTTACCCTGCTTGCTATCTTTGCTCTCTGGCAATTGGGGCGCAATCTGCAACGACAATGGCGCGAAGCGGGGCAAATTAGCGGCAAAAGCTATCAACCGACGCAAAAGAGGGCTTTAATCTTTTGGGGGTCGTTAGGGGCGATAATCCTGCTTTTTCTGTATATAAACGGCGTAATTGCCTTGAATGACTATAATTACAAAGCGGGGCTGATGGTGGTAGTTTTAGTCCTCCTCGCTCTCGTTTATACTGGTTTAGAATTACTTTTACGATCGCCTTGGGGACGCATCCTCAAAGCTATCCGGGAAGATGAAGAAATTCCCCGGGCTTTAGGAAAAAATGTCTTTTGGTATAAGTTACAATCTTTGATGTTAGGCGGTGCGATCGCTGGTTTAGCTGGGGCTTTTTTAGCATGGCAATTAACCACTATTTACCCGACTAATTTTGAACCATTATTGACTTTTAACGCTTGGATTATTATCATTCTCGGTGGCTCTGGTAGCAATGCTGGCACCTTACTAGGAGCAGTAATTTTCTGGGCTTACGATTCCCTGACTCGCTTTATTTTGCCCCAATTAGATATTTTTAATGATAGCCAATTAGGGGCTTTACGGATTATGATTATCGGTCTGCTGCTCATGGTTTTAATGATCTGGCGACCCCAGGGTATCCTCGGCAAAAAAGAGGAGTTAACTTTGGGAAAATAATTTCAGTTATCAGTTATCAGTTATCAGTTATCAGTTATCAGTTATCAGTTATCAGTTATCAGTTATCAGTTCATCGATTACTCTTCACTGAAAACACTTCCCACTTCATAATTCATAATTCATAATTCATAATTTATATATGTTACTTTCTGCCAAAGGATTATCGAAAAGTTTTGGGGGCATTCGCGCCGTCAATAATGCTTATTTGGATGTGCCGCAGGGCAGCATCACCGGGTTAATCGGGCCAAATGGAGCCGGCAAAACCACACTTTTTAACCTTTTATCTAATTTTATTCGCCCAGATAAAGGGGAAGTTTTTCTTGATGGTCAGCCGATTCATCAGCTGCCTCCCTATCAAATTGCCCTAAAAGGATGTGTGAGAACTTTTCAAGTCGCCAGGGTATTATCCCGATTAACGGTGTTAGAAAATATGCTCTTAGCTAGTCCGGGGCAAACGGGAGAAAATTTTCTCAAAGTCTGGTTTCAGGGGGCAAAAATTCGCCAACAGGAACAGGAAAATCGTGCCAAAGCTTTGGACCTATTAGATTCGATTGGTCTAGGGGAGAAAGCGCAGGATTATGCGGGAGCTTTATCGGGAGGACAGCGTAAATTATTAGAGATTGGCCGAGTGCTAATGACCGAGCCAAAATTAATTTTATTAGATGAACCAGCCGCCGGAGTTAATCCCACTTTAATCGCTCAAATCAACGACCATATTATCGAGTGGAATCGTCAGGGAATTACCTTTTTAATTATCGAGCATAATATGGATGTGATTATGTCCCTTTGTCACCACGTTTGGGTATTAGCAGAAGGGACAAATTTAGCCGATGGCATTCCCAGCGAAATCCAAAAAAACGAGCGGGTTTTAAAGGCTTATTTAGGAGACTAAAGCTAATTTTTGCACCTGTTCAACAAAGTTAGCCAGAATTTTTAAGCCATTAGTCGAGGATTTTTCTGGGTGAAACTGCACCGCTACCAAACGATCACGAGCGATCGCTGCCGTCACCGTTTGACTGCCGTGGCTGACGGTGGCGGCAGTTACATGACTATCAAGGGGATCAACATAATAGGAATGGACAAAATAGACGTGAGGATGCGGGGGTAATCCCTGCCAAAGAGCATGATCCGGCTGGGTGAAGTCTAATTGATTCCAACCCATGTGGGGAATGGTAATGCCAGGTTCCGAGCGAAAACGGCGCACTGTCCCCGGAATAATCCCTAAACCCGCCTCTTGTCCTTCCTCCGATGAGTCAAAGAGAATTTGTAAACCGAGACAGATGCCAAGGAAGGGTTTACCATTAGCGATCGCCGCTTTGAGCGGTTTTTCTAGATGACGGCTGCGAATTTGCCGGACAGCAGGATCAAAAGAACCGACTCCGGGTAAGACAATAGCGTCAGCTTTTTCGAGATCGAGGGGAGAATCGGTAATTTTCGGCACTGCACCCACGGTTTCCAGTCCTTTACAGGCAGAGTGCAGATTTCCCATGTCATAATCGATGACAGCGATTAAGGTCATTGCTATATACTGATCAGGCGATGACCTTATTTTAGAGCAATCACGCAGAACGAACCACAGAGACACAAAGGACACAAAGATCGATCACTACTATATAGGGTTTGCTGAAAAAGCTTTTCCTGGGGGCAGGGTGTGGGGTGTGGGGTGTGGGGTGTGGGGTTTTACCGATTTTGAGGTAGTCAGTTGCCTAATTTTCAGGGAAAAAGTACCTGAATTTTGCCCCCGATCCCCGCAATGGCTGGCACTTTTTGAGGGAAAAAAAGTCTAAAAGTCTTATCCAACAAGGTTTAACGATGTATCTGTTTGTAACTGAAGAGCCTCAAAATCTTTGTGGACAATGCTTTGAGAGGGATTGTTCCC
>NZ_JAPZQM010000123.1:0-1205 GCF_027530565.1 Microcystis sp. LE19-10.1B
TATCTCTTATCTTGACCAGATGGATTGACTTCAAGGGGTGACAAAACTTAAGCACTACTCGAACATCTCGACGCTAGATGTTAAGTCTGATTGCCCAGCCATTCTCAACAAGCACTGTTTATTGAGAATGACCGGGGGAACTCTGAAATTTTCGGCTTTGTTGCCGGCAGCTTGCCGCCAACTCACTCCTCTAGATAAGTATTTTGACTCAGGCATCTTCCTCTTTTGAGACGTTGTGACACTTAGGGTGCGGAATGTGGGTTATATAAGAGCGATCAATCTTTGTGTCCTTTGTGTCTTTGTGGTTTGCTCCACTCGCTCGTCACCAGGACTGTATCTTAGACCTACCAAACCTAAGAGAGCGAAATTTATTTTATTATAAATATATGTGTACCGCAACGCAGAAACCCGCAGGATCGCTTTCTAGTTTTTCCTATTTTATCAATACACTTCATCATCAGTACCAATGTCAAGTAAAATGATAACTTCTTCCTGGGTGTCTGGCTCAATTTCTATAGAAAAAATAATCCGGCAATCATAACCACAAGAACAAGCTTTAAGTCCCGATAATTCCCCTCTTAATGAATGAGTTCCCAAGCTCAAAAAATAAATATCTTCCCTCATTTGTGCCAATGTCTTCTCAATCGCTTTCTGTCGTTGAGGATTTCTGAGAACAAACTTACGGAAAGTCCGCTTAAATTTAGGCGTTAAAACCAGTTCTCTCATAATATCTATTCTAAAGTTTCTCTCAATTCTCTCAGAACAATTTCTAGGGGTTGAGGTTTAAATTCTCCTTGATGAAAAGCATTAATTGACTCCCTAGCATCTCTGGCAATTTCTTGACGGCGAATATCAAGTAAACGATTTTGTAAAATTTCTAATAACATTTCCTGTTGTTCTAAAGATAGTTGCTCAACAGTATTTAAAGCTTGTTCTAAACTGATCATAATTTAACCTCAAAAAACCACCTTATATTCTAACAACAAAAAAGCACCCCCTCGCGGGAGTGCCTTTTCGTTCAGACTAGGAATTAACCATTGATAGCGGGAGCAATCAGAGCTACGGGAGCCTGTTCACCACTAGCCAAGTCTAAGGGGAAGTTGTGTGCATTACGCTCGTGCATTACTTCCATACCGATACCAGCGCGGTTTAACACATCGGCCCAAGTACCGATTACACGACCTTGAGAATCGAGAATCGACTGG
>NZ_JAPZQM010000486.1:0-2545 GCF_027530565.1 Microcystis sp. LE19-10.1B
TAAAAACCTTGTTGGATAAGGCTTTTAGACTTTTTTTCCCTGAAAAAGTGCCTACCATTGGAGTGATTGGGGGGAAAATTTAGGGATTTTTTCCCTGAAAATTAGGTAATTGACCACCTGAAAATGGGTAAAACCCCACACCCCACACCCCACCACACCCTGCCCCCACGAAAAACTTTTTCAGCAGCCCCTAATTAACTACGACAATTTTTGATTTTTACGAGAGGTCTAATGAGTTAGCCATTGGCCCGTAGTCACCACAAAAATTCCGCCAGCTTTTTTTAAAATAGGCTGAATTTTATCGATCAGACGACCAAGTTGTTCGTCACTATTACAAACCGTCATAATGTAGTTACCACTGTAATCACAATCCAAGTCATCACGGGATAAACCTCGATCGCCTTTTCCCGAAGCATTGCCAAAGACGGTATAACCGGAAACTCCGACAACATCAAGAACGCTTAAGGTTTCTTCCAGAAAAGCATGACTAACAATTATGTCCACTTTTTTGACAGTTTGTAGGGAAGGATGCGGGGATTCAAGCATGGTAGTTAGGTACAAAAAGGATAAGTGAAAGAGAAAACTTTTGACAGGAATTATTTAAAAACCGCCGGGCCTTTTAGACTCCACAGCCAATGATTTTAATCATCTCTAGGTACAGAGGAATACCGATGATGATATTGAAAGGAAAAGTTAAAGCCAAGGCCATAGAAATGTATAAACTAGGATTCGCTTCGGGAACAGTCATTCTCATGGCCGCAGGAACAGCAATATAAGAGGCACTGGCACACAAAACAGCGAATAATAAAGCATTGCCCTGTTCAAATCCGAGAACCTTAGCGATGAGAATCCCCACCATAGCATTGATGACGGGAATGAATACCGAGAAACCGATGAGAAAAGAACCAGTTTTGCCTAATTCCCGGATTCTTTTCGCAGCCACTAATCCCATATCCAGGAGAAAGAAAGTTAAAGCACCATAAAAAATCCCTTGAGTGAAAGGTTGTAATTTTTCCCAGCCTTTTTCCCCCGTGAGCATACCAACAACAACACTACCGACTAAGAGAAATACCGAACCATTTAAAAAGGCTTCATGTAGAACCTTTGACCAAGAAAACGCTTCTTCTTCGCCATTTTTCTCTTTAAAGACTCGCACCAGGATTAAACCCACTACAATCGCCGGCGATTCCATTAAAGCTAAGGCCGCTACCATATGACCGCCATAGGAAATATGAAGTTTTTCTAAAAAAGAACTGGCGGTGATGAAAGTAACGGCACTAATGGAACCATAGGCTGCGGCGATCGCTGCTGCATTGGCACTATCGAGTTTAATTTTCAGGATAAAGAAAGTGTAAATGGGAACGATGCAAGCCATAACCACAGAGGCAATCAAAGTTAAAGCGATTTGGTTATTGATGCCACTTTCCGCTAGTTCATAACCTCCCTTGAAACCAATCGCCATCAAAAGATAGAGAGAAAAGAGTTTAGGCAGTGGTTGGGGAATCTCTAGGTCGGATTTAAAAAATACTGCCAGCATTCCCAAGAAAAAGAACAAAACCGGCGGATTGAGAATATTGAACAGGATTAAGCTGCCATCCATAGGTTTGCGTACATTGAGTTATTTCAATCTATACTATTCGATTTTGAGAATACTGGGGAAATGTTAAGTAGTCGTGCAAAATTAATTTCCTAGTCGAGACTCCGAGACTCCGAGACTCCGAGACTCCGAGACGGGAGACGAACGTAGTTTGTGTTGAAGCATGAAACCCAACGCCCGATTATGTTACGCTACCACTAACCCATCCTACAAATAATTGTGCCTCCCTACTTAAGATGGGTGATGTTTCAGTGATCGGTGATCAGTTATCTTGAAACCGTCAGCTTTTCTCCCCTCTCCCCCTCTACAATAATTACTCGCAGCCAGGAATCACTTGGGTTAGTATCATACTTTGTGCTTTTTGTCAAAAAAACTTTTTTTTTGCAATAAAACTACACAAAAAAAAGATCATCGTTGTGGGTGAAATTGACTGATTTAACCGTCTTAATTGGGATTACCTTCTAGGTGTGGCAAAGGTTTCAACCATTGCTGCCCAAAAAAGCATAGAATAACCCATTATGAAATTCAGTAAAATCGCTGTAACTATGATAACATCGTTGTTAAATAAAAATCTTTCTCAATTAATTCTTAAGAATTTATAAATATTGCGGAATGTTAATTTAAATATTCTCAAGTTTTTGCAGTCAATAAATAACTTTTGCTTATATTTGTCAGAAAATAGAACTCCTGCAAAAATCCCACATCTACTATTGGGTTAGGAGTCAGTATTTAGGAGACTCCGAGACTATTTTTATTTATTCTCCCCACACCCCCCACCCCCCACCCCCCACCCCCCAACCCACAACCAGCAACCCTACCCCAAAAACAAAAACACTAAAATCCCTCAAACCAATGTAACATCCATCAAAAATAAAAATCATTCACAATTAAATCTTAAGAAATTGTAAATATTGCGAAATGTTAATTTAAATATTCTCAAGTTTTTGG
>NZ_JAPZQM010000302.1:0-9816 GCF_027530565.1 Microcystis sp. LE19-10.1B
TGAGGTGGTCAACTACCTAATTTTCAGGGAAAAAGTACCTGAATTTTCCCCCGATCCCCGCAATGGCTGGCACTTTTTGAGGGGAAAAAAGTCCAAAAGTCTTATCCAACAAGGTTTTTAGATTTATTCAGCAGACCCTAACTAAGCTAGAGATAGGACAATCAGAAATAAGAGGGGATATTAAAGCCCTAGATTCTAAAGTTATGGAAATAGAAAAGCGTATTGACGACCTGAATGTACGGGTGAATATTAGCAATAATGGGTTTCTTGGCATTGTCGAAATTTTGGTGACAGGAATACTAGGTATTCTGGGAAAAATCGTCTTTTTTCCTAATCCCTAAAAGTTATCCTTAGTCTTGCATATCGGCAATTTTGATGCCTTGTCGATTAGAGAAAAAATCAGCAAAAGTAGGAGTTTAGCAAAATGTCTAACGAAACCGTAACTTATTCCCTTGAAACAGTCCTGACAAGGATTGAGGGAAAAATCGACTCTTTACAAAGAGATGTTAATAAGCTAGAGATAGGACAATCAGAAATAAGAGGGGATATTAAAGCCCTAGATTCTAAAGTTATGGAAATAGAAAAGCGTATTGACGACCTGAATGCACGGGTTAATATTAGCACTAATGGGTTTCTTGGCATTGTCGGAATTTTGGTGACAGGAATACTAGGCATTCTGGGAAAAATCGTCTTTTTCCCTAATACCTAAAAGTTATCCCTAATGGTAATTCGTCCAGATTTGTTTACTCTACAATTTTCAAGGATACAGAGAAAAACAATCTGCAAAAATCCCTCTTTCCTTTCTCCTCTCTGCGACTGTAGCGCCTCTGCGTGAAACAAAAAATATAACAATCATGCCCTAATCACAGTAATTCTATATTGATTTTCTGTCACCACAACTTCAGTGGATAATCTTTCTTCCATTGGTAAAGCATTTTTCCTCCTATCAAAGATAAATAACCAACCAAAATCTAAACCCAAACGCCCTAAATAAGATTCTAATTGTTCAATTCCATCAGCTTGAGGATCGCGTTTTTTATCCCGCCATACTTTTAATTCAATCCCTAAAATTACATCTTTATAACTCAGACATAAATCCATTCTATCGCTACCAATTGCATATTCCCTTTCTAAAACTCCCCCACCATTCACCACACGATGTAAAAAAGCCATTAATACTATATGTGGGGCAATTTCATGGTAAGCAGCACTACTTAATAATGGTTCGACCTGTTGTCGCCAAAACTTGAGAAATGCTGTTAATAAAGCATCAATATTTAATTCACCTTTTGCCGTCAACCAACTAGGACTAATTAAAGGTAAACTGTCTTGAGTTCCTTGGAATAAAACGCGGGGAATTACTTCACGATAAATGGGATTAGAAATAACTAATCCTCCCCTTGGATCACGTCGTAATAGTCCTAAATCTATTAAATATTGGCGATCATCTGCTAGGGTATCGGGTAAGGTTTGCCCTGCTAAAATCGGTTCAATAATGTTTTTCACTCGTTTTTCTCTGAGTTTTTCCGCCAAACTATCTAAATGAGTATCCTGACGATTAATTAATATTTCTTTGGCTGTTAAAATATGTTCTTTGGTAATACCGATATTTCTATCTTTTACCATTTTTTCTACAATTTCTTTAGCTAAAGCATTGACTAACCAAGGTTGTCCTTGAGTTAAATCAAACGCTGTTTCTATAGCTTCTGGTGTGAAAATTTGTCCAGTTGCTGCTGTATGTTGTTGATATAATTCAACCACTTCTGCAAGATTAAAATTTCGCATAGTCAGAGAAGCAACTTTTATATTAAAAGGACTGGATGTATTTAATCTATCACTACCACCAGATGCTACTTTATAATCTCGCACATCTCGCAAACCAATTAATCCTACTGAGGTCGGGAAATTTTCTGGACGATTAGGAAAACCATCTCTTAACTGTCGTAAAACTGATATTAATGTTTGGTCTTGTAAAGAATCAATTTCATCTATAAATAATACTAAAGGTCGGTTTAAAGATTTTGCCCAACCTGTTAAAAAATCATTAATTCTATTTCCTGGTTCTTCCTGTTGCCATTGTTTAACAGGTGGTTGTAATTCTTTGGGTAAGCGGATATTTATTGTATTATACCAAGCTCTTAAAATCGCTAATTCTGCTGCACTGGGATCATGATTAAATGCACTTCCTACTTCCACTGACACCATGACTGCTGCATAATTTCCTGTATTAGTAAGTTGTTGTGCTAGAGCTAACATTGCGGTGGTTTTCCCTGTTTGTCGTGGTGCGTGAAGGACAAAATAACTACGTTGTTGAATTAGCTCCTCTAAATCTGGTAATCGTACTGTGGGAGAGAGCATATAGTGGATATCGTCTTTACAGGGACCGGCAATATTAAACCAGCGAGTCATAGAATTTTGGTAATGAGTGAACAATTTAAGTTTACACTATCTATAATTATGTTGGTATCAAGCAAGATTTTCACAGGTTATGTTTCTCCTTTAAATATTCCCATTTAGCTTGATCTGGATCAAAATCAGGAGGTGCAGGTTGGGTTTTCTCAAACCAGTTTTGCAAAACCTTGATTTTAGTTGGTCTTTTTGGTGTTTCTGGTGCTGGTTCAGTGGTTGGGGTTGTGGTATGATCAAGGGTATCTGTGGCTGCCCAAACTACAATTTCCACGTTTCTGGGGGGTAAATTCAGGGGTTGGGTAATCAGCAAGTTACCAGATTGATCAATTTTTCCTTTGAGTTTGTATGCTTGCATGATGTTTTTTTAGGACTTACGCAAGACGTGGCTGAACGCCTTATTCTTGCGTAGGGGTAATTCATGAATTACCCCTACTTTCGGTCTTTTTTGCGTAAGTCCTGTTTTTATGATAATCTATTTTTATATGATATCATGTTGAGCAAAATTCACTCTCTAAATTTGGGTTGAAATTATGATAACTACACTCATCGAACGAGAAGCAGAACCAATTTTAATTAGTGACCTAACCTGGAGAGAATTTAAAGCTGTTGAACAGCTAATTGAGCGCCCAGGGTTAAGGTTATCTTTTTTAGATGGAGTTTTGGAGATTAGAAAAATGCCAGGGAAAAAACAGGAAACTATCAAAAAACGTATTGCTTCTTTAGTAGAAATTTATTTAGAATTTTTGGAATTAGATTTTACTCCTACTGGTTCTGTCACCCTAGAAAATGAATTTGAAAAGGTTAAAAAAGAAGGTGATGAATCTTATGAATTGGGAGCAAATAGAAAACATCCTGATTTAGTGATTGAGGTGGTTGTTAGTAGTGGAGGAATTAATAAACTGGAAGCATACAAACGGTTACAAATTCCTGAAGTTTGGTTTTGGACGAATGATGAGTTATTGTTTTATAGTTTAGGAAATGAGGGATATGAAGCTGTTAGTAAATCGCAACTTTTACCGAGTTTAGATGTAGGTTTATTGCTGCGTTGTATTAATACAGAAAATCATGCTCAAGCACTGCGGGAATTTAGAGCAGGGATAAAAATTATTGAACCAACATAATTGGGGTCAACTAGAATTTTGGCTAATTGTTGGCGATTATCCCACTGCCTACTTCTTCGACAACTTTGTAGATTTTGTGGCCTCTAGCAACAGCATAATCTTTTAATCGGTCAGCTTGTCTATCTAGATTGTCTTTATTTTCGGCGCTGGAAACTCTTGCATAAGTGCCAGCTATCAAGTCGGGTTTTGAATGGTTGTCATCCGTTATGATAATTGTACCAGAAGGCAATTGATAGCCTGTTAAATTCCCTTGTTTCCACCACCTCCAAGCCGTTCGATAACTTATTCCTGTTTTTTTTGCCTAGTCTGATAGTTTCCTGTCCACATATTGCCATGCTTGACTATATCTGATTATATTTCTCTTGAAACTTTAAAATACCCTCCGCTCAAAGACAGGGACAACCTTTGATCCTAGCCCATCGATAGAAAAACTACTATTAGGGCCACTGGTAGCAACAAGGTGAACGGTGACAGAACTTAACGGCCTATGATTAAAGAAACGAGGAATCAGAACCCTAAATAAATCCTCGCTCCGCCATTGCCTTGATTCTCCCTGATAATTATGGGACTTTTTGCCCGTCACCAAAACCTCCGTCAGTGGTTTAAATCCCAACACTTCGGACGTAGCGCGACTGATAGTCGCTATGCTTTACTGGTAGCCTGTTTAATCGGAATTCTCTCCGCCCTTGCCGCTATTATCCTGAAATTGGGTATCGGTTGGTTAGGTGGTTGGCGGGTGCATCTAGTAGCCAATTCCTCTCCTTTCCTAGTTTTGCCCCTCGGCGGTTTTCTGCTCGGTTACAGTGCCGGTTGGATTGTCGAACACTTCTCCCCCGCGGCCGCCGGGGGTGGTATTCCCCAAGTAAAAGCGGCCTTAGCTAAATATCCTTTGCCCCTGTCTTGGCGGGTCGCCCTAGTAAAAATGATCGGGGCGATCCTGATCCTTGGCGGTGGTTTAACCCTTGGTCGTCGCGCCCCCACGGTACACATCGGGGCGGCCCTAGCGGCCCAGTTAAGCGTCTGGCTGCCCACCAGTCCTGATCACCGTCGTCAGATGATCGCAGCCGGGGCAGCCGCGGGGTTAGCGGCCGGTTTTACTACTCCCATCGCCGGCGTCCTCTTTGTGATCGAGGAATTAATGCGCGATGTCTCCAGTATGACCCTAGAAACGGCGATTGTGGCTTCCTTTACCGGGGCCGTGGTTTCAATGATGCTGCAGAATACCCCCTCAATGATCACTGAATATGCCGATATTAGCTTCTCTGCCCAAGAAATCCCCATTTATTGCCTTTTAGGGGCTTTAGCGGGCTTATTGGGGGCTTTATTCAATCAAGGCATCCTTTTTTGTAGCCAGCTGCAGCGGCGTTGGCGGTTATCTCTAGCTTGGCGCATCGGTCTGGTCAGCTGGTTATCGGGAACGGTAGTGGCCTTTTTACCCGACTTTTTTCGAGATAATACGGGTTTACGGGAATTTTTGCTGGCAGGGGAATTAAGTTGGCAGAATACCGCCCTCGCTTTTGTGGTCTATTTTTTCCTGACGATGATCTCCTATAGTTCTGGCGCTCCGGGAGGACTCCTCGCCCCCGCTTTGGTGTTGGGCTCCTGCTTGGGGTTTCTGGTGGGGGGAATCGAGACGAAAATGATGGGTTTCGGCAGCGAAGCTAGTTATACTTTAGCCGGTATGGGGGCTTTTTTTACGGGAGTAGTCAGGGTTCCAGTAACGGCGATCGTGATTGTCTTTGAACTGCATCGCAATTTTAATGTTGTGCTGCCCCTGATGTTGACCTGTGCCGTTTCTTATATCACTGCCGAAAGCATTCACCCCGGTTCCCTCTATCAGCATTTACTTTCCGCTAGTGGCATTATTCTCAACGAAGAAACCCCTGCTAATGATGTGTTGGCCCATCTGTCGGCTATAGATGTGATGCAATCCCAGGTGGAAATTCTGGCGGCAGATTTACCCCTGGGGGAAGTGGTGAAAATTATGTCCCGTTCCCATCATCGCGGTTTTCCCGTGGTGGAACAGGGGCGACTATTGGGGATTTTTACCCAAAGTGATCTGGATAAATGGCGATCGAAAAACAGTCAAACAGTCCTACGGGAGATCATGACTCCCAATCCGATTACTGTGGCCCCCCAGGCAGCTTTAAGCGATGTTTTATTTCTCTTAAATCGCTATCAGCTTTCCCGTTTACCTGTTACCGACGGTCAAAAACTGGTGGGGATCATCACCCGCACCGATATTATTCGGGTGGAAGCCGATCAATTGGGGGGAGTTTGTCAACTGCCCCAACCCAGTACCCCTTCCTATGTGGTTTATCAAACTCGTTCCCCGGCCGTGGGAATAGGCCGGATTTTGTTACCCATTGCCAATCCCGACACCGCTACCGCTTTGTTTAAAATTGCTGCTGCGATCGCCCGTCAACGCAATTATGAAATAGATTGTCTCTATGTGATTACTGTGCCTCGTCTTAGTTCTCCGGCGGAAGTAAAGGTAGATACGCGGGAAGGACGCAAATTACTTCATCGTCTGGAAAGATTAGCCCGACGGCAGAATATCTCTGTTCATACACAAATTTCCGTGGCTCAGGATATCGCCGACGGGATTTTGGCGACGATTCGCGAACGACACAGCAATTTATTAATTATGGGTTGGACGGGGGAAAAATCCACCACCGGGGCGATTTTCGGGTTTTTAGTCGATACTTTGATTGCTGAAGCCCCCTGTGAAACCATCTTGGTAAAATTGGGGACAAAGGATTGTTTTCCCAACGATCTTAATCGGGAAAGGATTTGGCTGATTCCCACCGCCGGCGGTCCCAATGCCCAACGCGCTTTAGCATTATTGCCTAGTTTGCTGTCTTTGTCCGAGTCTTCGGATCATCCCGAACTTTGGTTATGTAAAATCTATTCCCCGACGGAGTTACTGCCAGATCTGTCCACTTTGGAAGTTTTACAAGCATCTTTACAGAAAGCGATCGCACAGCCGATTGTGCCTTTACCGATTCGTTCGGCCTCTCCGGCCGAGGCGGTGATTCATCTGGTAGAATCGGAGGATTGTTCCTTGGTGCTTTTGGGTGCATCTAGGGAAAGTTTGCTCAATCAGTTCTTAAATGGCAATATCCCCTCAACGATTGCCTGTGCCGTTAATTGCACTGTGATTCTCGTGCGAGGGGAATTATCAGATTAGTTGATTAGCTAGGCGGAAGCTAAACTTAAACCGAAGGGTACGGTATTGTCAATTTTCGCCCCTTGACTTTCCTCTAGGGAATGGGGATAAAATATTTCCCCCTCTAGTTGACCATCGGAGTCATCGTCATCCCCATCGCTGATATAAAGGCGTTCACAGGGGATGTTATCGGAAAGGATGGCACTGGCCATCATCCCCGTATGAATCTCTAAGAAAGCATCCGCTAGGGTCTCAAATACTAAACGCTGCCCGGGGAAAACCACCCTTTCAAAATACCAGTTAGCAATATTGGTGATGCGAACAATTTGAATATGATTGGTCGCATTGACATAGCAACAAAGAATACTATTTTTCTTGCCGTTGGGGAGGGGATCGAGAATCTGTGCCATAGCAATTGGGGTGATCTTAAAGTGTGTTTCTCATCGCTCCTTCACCCTAACATCCTTTGATCCCCAATAGCTGTAAAGATGATTACATTACTCTGATAAAAATCTACCCATCGCTCTTTCTGGTGATAGAAAGCGGTTTTTATTAAAAAATCATTAAATTTAACTAATGCCTAGTTTTGGCTATTTGTCAAGGGGGGAACCCCGTTTTTTTTGCTGTTTTTCTTGATTTTTTGCTGGGCTATTTATCGCTCAATTTTGTTAACGGTTTCAGGATTATAAAAACCGAGGTAATTTTTGTCAAGTTAGATACCGCTTGCTCATGGTCTCCTCCATCTGGTTGACTAAAAAGGGTCGGCCTGTGGTTAGACTGATAGGTTTGACAGTGCTGGGGAGAATAATCCCTCGATTGTTCGGGGTTTCTCCGCAAATTTCCCCGGAGAATCCCCGTCTTTTGCAAGCGGGGAAATGTCAACTCATCAATCTTGGGACTCTATCAATCAATTTTCCCAGTCGAAGCGGCATTAACTATAAACTTGCTAAAACCTCCTTAGCGGCGGCCAAAGTCCGTTCGATATCGGCCTCTGTGTGAGCTAAAGAAGTAAAACCAGCTTCAAACTGGGAAGGAGCTAGATAAACGCCTCTTTCCAACATTCCCCGGTGAAAACGACCGAATTTAGCCACATCGGCCTTTTTGGCATCTTCATAGTTATGTACGGGGGAGCCAGTGAAAAACATTCCGAACATGGCGCTAATATAACCTCCAGAAACGCTGTGACCAGCATCTCTGGCCACTTTCAGCAGCCCTTCAGTTAAGGATTTGGTCACTTTATCGAGATATTGGTAGGTGCCGGGGCGCTGGAGTAACTCGAGGGTTTTAATTCCTGCTGTCATGGCCAAAGGGTTGCCGGATAAGGTTCCCGCTTGGTACATCGGGCCGGCCGGAGCCACCATCGCCATAATATCGGCCCGACCGCCGTAGGCCCCCACCGGCAGCCCACCGCCGATAACTTTGCCCAGGGTGGTTAAATCGGGGGTAATGCCGAATTTTTCCTGAGCGCCACCGTAGGCGATGCGAAATCCGGTCATTACCTCATCAAACATTAATAAGGCTCCGTATTCCTTGGTTAATTCCCGCAATCCCTCTAAAAAGCCAGCATCCGGCACGATAAAGCCGGCATTACCCACCACTGGCTCTAAAATCACCCCGGCGATCGAGTCGGGATTTTCGACAAAGAGGGCTTTGACCGCTTCCAGGTCATTGTAGGGGGCGGTTAAAGTGTTGTTAGTGGTGGTTTTGGGAACCCCCGGCGAGTCGGGTAGGCCCAGGGTCGCTACACCAGAGCCGGCTTTAACGAGGAACATATCGGCGTGACCGTGGTAACAGCCCTCGAATTTGATGATTTTATCCCGGCCGGTAAAAGCCCGCATTAAGCGCAGGACGGACATACAGGCTTCGGTGCCGGAATTGACAAAACGCACCATTTCAATGCTGGGAACGGCATCAATCACCATTTCAGCGAGAATATTTTCCTGAACACAGGGAGCGCCGAAACTGGTTCCTTTGTCTAGGGCATCGTGTAGGGCGGCAATCACTTCGGGATGGGCATGACCACAGATAGCCGGCCCCCAAGTTCCCACATAGTCGATGTATTCGTTACCGTCCACGTCGCGAATATAGGCCCCTTTGACGCTTTCAAAAACGATGGGTTGACCACCGACGGATTTAAAGGCCCGCACGGGGGAACTTACACCCCCCGGCATTAATTTTTGAGCGGCTGTAAAGATTTCTTTCGATTTTGTTGTTTGATACGAAGATGTGCTAACCAATCCTGTCTCCTTGTCTATTTGAGTCTATCGGTTTCGGGGAATGCCCGGAGCTTTGTTTTGTTAACTTCCTGCTGCTTGTTCCATTTTAAAGATCACTGGCCTACATTTGACGCAATTTTTCCCTAGGAAGAGCGCTGGTCGGCTCAAGTCTCGCTCTTCTTGACTTATAGCTTGATGGTTAACAGCTGATGTAATTGGCTGAGAAAGGGTAAAAATTTCACTGTTGACAATTTTTCCACAATCTTTTCAGAATGGCCAGAAAAACCTAGCAATGGGCGAAGTTATTGCTATTGATAGATTTTAGCCCGGAAAGAGCGATCAAAAAAAGCTCAGGTTTTCCACAGATTTTCCACAGGGGAATTCTTGCTATTATTTCTTAGCGTACAAAAAAACTATTCCTGCTTTGACATCCTCACCGCCGTAAAACGGACGGCGATTCCCAAACCTCACGATTTAGGTTTCTGCTTCTTTCCCTTGCGGGGTTCCGCACCTGCCTTAACAGATTTACTCTGTTCTGGTCTTATGGTCGCTCTACAGACTGACACCGCAAGCCCTGCGGCCAAAATGTTTTTACTAGCGTTAATATCTCGGTCATGGTGAGTCCCACAGTCTGGACAGTCCCATTCTCGAACATTTAACGGCATTTTCAAGGGCAATATACCCGCAATTACTACACCTTTTAGAGCTAGGAAACCATCTATCTAGGGTCTGCTGAAAAAGTTTTTCCTGGTGGCAGGGCGTGGGGTGTGGGGTGTGGGGTTTTACCCATTTTCACCTGGTCAATTACCTAATTTTCAGGCAAAAAGTCCCGGAATTTTCCCCTCAATCACTGCAAGGGTCGGGACTTTTTGAGGTCAAAAAAGTCTAAAAGCCTTATCCA
>NZ_JAPZQM010000441.1:0-17520 GCF_027530565.1 Microcystis sp. LE19-10.1B
TGGATAAGGCTTTTAGACTTTTTTGACCTCAAAAAGTCCCGACCCTTGCAGTGATTGAGGGGAAAATTCCGGGACTTTTTGCCTGAAAATTAGGTAATTGACCAGGTGAAAATGGGTAAAACCCCACACCCCACACCCCACACCCCACACCCTGCCACCAGGAAAAACTTTTTCAGCAGACCCTAGATAGATGGTTTCCTAGTTCTAAAAGGTGTAGTAATTGTGGGTATATTGCCCTTGAAAATGCCGTTAAATGTTCGAGAATGGGACTGTCCAGACTGTGGGACTCACCACGACCGAGATATTAACGCCAGTAAAAACATTTTGGCCGCAGGGCTTGCGGTGTCAGTCTGTAGAGCGACCATAAGACCAGAACAGAGTAAATCTGTTAAGGCAGGTGCGAAAAATCCTTCGGGAAAGAAGCAGAAACTCAAATCGTGAGGTTTGGGAATCGCCGTCCGTTTACGGCGGCGAGGATGTCAACAAATATTTGTGTCCCGACGAACAGGAAGGAGCGGCGACGGAATTGGTCGGCCGGGCGCTATCGGGTCGGATCGTCCTCCCCTGTTTCGCATGGGCCGAAATCGCTTCGGTTTTGCGGAAAAAAATCAGGAGTGGTCTGCTAACGGAAGGGGAGGCGGGTCAACTCTATAGTGCCTTCGGGGAATTACCGATCGATTATGTCGATGGGGAAGATATTCGAGAGAGGGCGTGGGAGATGGCCCGGATGTACGGTTTACTGACGTTGTACGATGCGGTTTTTCTGGCTGTAGCCGAGAGAGAGAGAGCCAATTACTGGACGGCTGACACGGTATTCTTGAAGGCTCTAGTTCCCAAACCGTCCTATGTGTTCGTTCTGGATGGGGAAAATGAACGCGATGGCTAAAAGACGGTCGGAATGGACAGAAGACGAACTCGATGAAATGTTAGCTTCTGCGGGGCGCGGGGTAGAAGCGATCTCGCGTAGCGAGCGCTTTGCGATCGAGGTGGAGGTAATTCAATCCTCGCGACCGTTGAGCGAGGAGGAGGTCAGGGACAGGGAGCGGTTAGAGCGGACGGTAGAACGGGCTTTCTACCAGGCCGGTTCCGCCCTGCAAGAACTGCGAGATCGACGGTTGTACCGGGACGGGTACGACTCCTTCGAGGATTACTGTCGGGGGCGATTCGGTCACAGTCGTCAGAAGGCCAACTATTTAATTACGGGGGCGGCGATCTACCGAACCCTGAGTGCCGCTAACTGCCCGCTCCTACCATCGAGCGAGTATCAGGTGCGCCCCCTGGCCGTCCTTGCCCCGCAACAACAACCCACCGTCTGGAATGAGGCCGTAGCGGAAGCTGGGGGCAAAACTCCCGACCACCGAGTCGTTCGCGAGACGGTGGGTAAATACCGGGACAAAGGGAAAGCGAATGTTTTCGAGGTGGGGGAAGTGGTCGGTATCCTTGCCAAAGATAACCCGCGCCTGAAAGGGAAAAACAACTGTTGGGCGATCGTTACTGCCGTTCACCCGCGCTCCTGCGATCTGCGACTTCACGATGGGGCGATCGATCTGGTTAAAATCGAGTACCTCAAGGAGTTGGGCTACACCGAAGGGGACTGTCAGACGGTGCGGCGATTATGCGAACGCAAAGCGCTCGCTACGCGAGATCGACTATCGAGACTGAGGGAACGGGACGATCTAGAAGATACCGCCGTCGCCTTCTTAGGAATCTTGGGGAAACTACAGCGACCTTACTTGAGCGAGTTAGAGGAGGAAATGCTGACGATGCTAGAGAGGTATTACGGGTTAGTGACCGATTAATTGCCGTCCTCGATGGACTCGAATCGCTGGATAGAGGGTGAGATAACTGTTCACCACGATCTGCTGTTTAAAGCGATAACGCTCTTTTATCACTATAGGGAGGTTAGAATTAAGAAAAAGCCCTGAAAGCGAGAAGTGGTATATGGTTAAGCCTCGACCCGCCGTGCCGACGGCGAAATTTATGTTTTCAGATCGGTGTCAAGTGAACGCCTGATATCTACCCTTGATGAGAACGAACTGTTCTTTGGGAATCCTCCGGACTGTAGCCAATATCACCAAAAAAGCGGAATGAACGAACCAAATTAAAGGTTTCTAAATCAAATTGAGTTAGCGTTACGTCCTCCAGTAAGGCTGTCGCATCAAGGTTAAGTCTATTGTATTCTCGTTGCAAATAAGCATCACCAGGTTCCAGGGAAAGATCTGAAAAAAAATCAAGTATTTTCATTTCTTTTAGTTTTTTCTCATTGTCCTTTAACTCTTTCTCCTTGCTCTTTATTTCTTCTGCTTGAACTGTTTGATTTTTCTCCTCCAATTCTTTGAATCTCTTGAGACCTTGCTTTAATGTCTCGAACTTCTCAAACTCGAGGTCTAATTTTTCAAACACTTCCCGTATTAAATCAGGATAACGTGCTGACAGGGCAAGAACAGACAAAATAACTCTTGCTTGTTCATCACTTTTTTTTCCCATTTTGCTGGCGTGAAACTCACTGATTCTGAATATCTTGTAAATGTTCACTAATCGCTTAATTTTTCTGGGCGAGAGTTCAATTTGTTGACAGCATTTTAGCAATTCATCAAATTCTGTCTCAGTAAACTTGAGTGTGTCCAGGGTCAGCTTTGCTATTTGATCCGGTTGAGTAGAGACTGATTTGTCATTATTTGTTGTCTTAGTAACACCTATTTCAGTCCCTTGAGAGCTATTAGTGGATGTCTCTTTACTGGTAGCTTTGTTTTCTTCACGTTTACGCTCCACTTCCATTTGCTTGTCCAAGTAATTGAATAATGCTGAGTGAGCGATAGAACGTACCCGGTAAGGAATCTGAATAATTTTTTCCAGATAATCTATACCAGAGGGACTGCCTCTGGGAATCAGTACGTCTTTATAATACTTTTCTAAAGCACGGGTGATGTAACGCTCATCAATGGCAAGAACAGCAATGAAGAGAGGTGTTTTAACCAAAAGCTGGACAGCTTCTAGAACTTCGACAACACGATGAGGGGGGCAGCGGTCAAGATCATCAATGTAGATAAAGACGCGGGCTGAACCCCTAGGAAAGACTTTTTTGAGGTTTTCTAATTTGGTTTTAAATTCGGCTTCACTTTTCGGGGGTAATAGACTTATACTGAGTTTCCAAATATCTTCTTTAATTTGGTGCATTAACCCCAAATGTTTTTCGTAGCTATTGTCTTCTATGCGAGAACGAACAAAACTGCTTAATTTACCATATTGCTCTTGAGGTAATTTTGCTTCAGTTTCTGCGATCGCTTGTTCTATTTCTAAGGTTTCTTGTTCAAGTTGTATCTGATAAATTTCTAGATTATTTTTAACTCGAATGAATTGTTGAGTTTGCTGAGACAAACTTTTCAAAACTGGATCATTTTCTGTTCTCTCTTGTAATAATTTTTCAGGTTGTTTGGTTTTATATTCTTGGAGTTGTTCTTTGTAGTCTGTTAAGACAGATTCGACTTTTATGTACCATTTTTGACCAGATATAAGCAGTTTTTGTGCAACACCAATCGCAGGAACAAGTGGAATGATTAAACTGGCAATTTGTGCCCCGATATTTACTTGGGGAATTTTATCTACAATAATCGGTATTGCTACACTAGCTAACCCTAACATAACAAAACCAGTGATTAACCCAGAATTTTTTAAAAACCATTGTGTAAAGGCTTTATGAGTTAGATTAATTGTTCTAGTTTTACCATCGACATCTTGTTGAATTTTTCCTGATTCGAGAATCTGGCTAACTTTTGTTAATACGTCATCAAATTGTTTAGTATCTATATTTTGTTTTTCAAGTTCCTCCTTTATTTGACTGGAGATTATTTCAAAAACTGTTTCTCCTGCTTTTCCTAATCGGTTAATTAAAATGGTTTTCGCAATATCTAAACTTGAGTGAATCGCTTGTTGAACATTACTTTTTAGGTATTTTTCTCTTCCTTCATAGTCTGTTTCAATTTGAACAATTTTGTCTTTTATCTTATCTATCTGTTTTTGATTTTCGGATTTTTGTTGCTCAATTAAACTAAGTTTGGCTTGTTGACTTTCCTTTCTTTCTTGAAATTGTTTTTCAACTTTGCCGTATTGCTCCCATAAGAGTTCTTTCCATAGAATGCTGTCTGCTGTTGATAATGGGGGATCTTTCAGTAGGGCAAGTTTTTGTTGGGGTAGCACCCGATCTAAGAAATAGGCACGATCTTCTTCATTGGTTTCATAAAGAAATGACCAATAGAATCCTGTTTCGCGGAGAGCTTTGGCACGTGATGGCTCATTGTCAGAGTCTTCAGCGAGGACTCTGGCAAGTTTCTGTTCAAGCGATATCTGGCGATCTAATTCCAGAAAGATGGTTTGCATCAGACTAGCCCAAAGGTTATACTTAGCAAAAGTCCAGGCATCAAATTTGATTTGATAGATATGCCCAACATAGGGAAAAGCTTTTTTCTCTTCCGTACTCCATGCCTGTTCTTCCGTTAGGGATAAGCTACGAATTTCATTCATTCTCTGCTGCATCAGATTCATAATGAAAGACTTTCCGCTTCCCCATCCTCCCAAAATTCCTACTGCTAATGGTGGCTTCAAATCCCGCAGAAGCAACATATCAGCTAAGGCATTAGTCTCATTTTTAATACTAAGGAGATCGTCTCCTTCTTCCGAATCATTCAATAGCTTTTGACCACGAAGATTACTCTCTATTATTGGAATTGGATATCCAATATTTTTTATAAGATCTTTTGGCCAATTGAATGTCTTTAGTAGATCATCTACTAAATCGTGGTTAGTGATTGAATTCTTGATTTGCTTAACTGAATTCAAGCCCTGTAATAAAGCATCCGTAAGAACGCCATGAGTAGAGGTTTCTCCAGCATAACTATAATTAGCAGCAATAAAGCAACGATCATATTTTACTTCACTACTTGCTTGGGAAAACAAATCAATAAATAAATTACTGAAATCACTGTCTAGCCAAACAATTTGTTGTTTAACAGGACTTTTTTCAAGTTGATCGTGTAACCATGTCAGCGAAATACTTCTTGATTTAGGTTTAGGTGTAGGTTCAGACTGAGATTCGGTTAAAGGATCAGGGAAATCAGTCAGTAACAGGTCACCTTTTTGAGTTTCTTTTTCTTCTGCTCCATAGATTCCAGCACCATTACCAGAGAAGTAAAATAGTGCCGTTTCCGTATCTCCATCTTGAGGATTAAAGAGTTGCTCTATCAAAATTTTTAATTTATCAGGCTCATAAGGGTTTTTATGATCTTTATCTTGTTCTTTAAATTGATTGAGCAACACTTGGACTTCGTCAAATCGACCAAATGTTCGCAGTAACTGAGCGATATCCTCAGCATCTTTGAGAGAATGTTGTGGGCAAAAAATACTTCCTTTGTATTGATTGACTCCAATAACTAATGCTTTTCTTTTCATGATCTAAGCCAATTTATAAGTTAAATAACTTGAAACTGAAAATTTTATTCGCTTGTAACTGATTTAGATAAAGGAGCGATCGTCTCCATATCGGGTTTCAGATTTGCGCTCGCATCTTGCCCTCCGAAGAAGCGAGCGCGAGGTTTCAAGGAGACATCCTCAATACATCAACTGTAACGACCATTTCTCTAGTTTGCCCGTATCCAGCCGCTGCAGGTCTTTGACCCGTAAGGACCAGTTGCCTTGAATCTGTTGCCCGACCAAGGCTTCTAGGGCAGGAGTAGATGTCCGGTCGTAGGTCATCCTCAGATCGTCTTTACTGCCCCCTGACATATTATGTAGGGTGACACTCTGACCAGAGGGAGCCACAATTTCCACCAGTAAGTCGCCAATGTAAGTGTGGGGGATGACTACCCCTACAGAGATATCCTTGAGGGTTCCTGACTGGGCAATTGCGATGGCGCTGCTGATTCCTGTGGGAGTATTGTCCGGAATTGACAGGTTCGGACTCACTTCACCTCGGGCAACTTGCCCCGCTGACTCGTACTCAATTTCGATGTTCCAGCGATTGAGCCGGCCGATGTCACGGGAGGCCAAATCTCGCACGTTCAAGAGCCAATATCCCGCAATCAATTCGCCGTTCAAAGCCGACAATGCAGTCGTGGAGCTTGAACTGTAGGTCTGTTGTAAATCTCGACGAGAGCCACCGGCGCGGTCGTGGAGCAGGACTTTCTTGCCAGACGGGGACTGCAACTCCACTTGCAGGTCGCCAATGTAGGTGTGGGTGATGTCTACGCCGACAGACAGGCTTTTGACTTTACCCGCCTGGCTGATGGCGATCGCACTGCTAATTCCTTCGCGCTTGTTATCGGGAATGAGCAGGTCAGCAGTGACCTTTCCCGTCACCACGTTGGAAGGGACTAGCGAACCCACCTTGAGGCGAATCACCTCACCGGGTTCTGAGATATCGGCAAGAGCCAGCCCTGAATCAGAGCTATCCCAGCCCCGGGTCGAAGGGGTTGTTGCGTAAGACAATGCCACGCCATCCGCTCGTTTAAACAGATCGGTGCTATCTCCTTGGTTGCGATTGCTTTCGAGATCCAGATGCCCGTCTGCTTGAAGCAAGCCACATTGGTAGTGGCGCTCGCGGGTTCCCCCCTGCCACTCGTTCGACCCCAGAGTATCGCAGTGGTAGACCGCCAGTCCGCTATCGGGGAGGTAGGCATCTAGGCCGCGTTGAGTGCGGTTTTCGATGATGAAGTATTCATTAGCCCGGTGGGTTTCATATTTCATCAGGGTGCCGTAGTCCCCCTGTTTGGACTCATAGACACCGGGAGAGTTCAAGCGGACTTGGCGATCACACCACCCGACCAGATCTCGCAAGTAGCCGCAGATGGAAGCGGGGGTGCGGCCGTTGTTGAGGTGGTTGCCAGCGGACATCAGGCAGTAATACCCCATGCCAGCACTCTTCTCAAAATCGCCATCCCGAGAGCCGTAGTCGTATAAGTCTGGGAAGCGGCAGAGAAGGTGGCCGCTTTCATGGCAAAAGGTGCCGATGCTCAGGTCAACTCGCTGGCGGCCTAAGCTCTGGATCGTGTAGTAGCGAACTTTGATGCCGTTGTAGGTCAGGTTCAGTTCTGAGTTATGGGGCCAGAGGTTGCCTTCATAAACGGTGCGCCCGGCATACATGAAGCTCAGTGCATCGACGATGCCTTCACCGCGAGAGTCAAATTGAGACAGATCGATACCCAGTTGGTTGACCACTTTATCGAGGGCTTCCCGACAGAGGAGGTTCTGGACGTAGTAGCGTTGGTTCTGGCTCAGTTTAATCGGCCCCACCACCACATTCGAGTAGTCCAATTTGCCGTTGGACATCAGGTGGTAGTATTCGCGCACCGAGCAGAAGTTGCCATTTTCTCGATAGTTGGGGGCGTTTAACATCGCCTCCACGTCGGCGGCGGTAACTGCACTGGTGAGGTCGGCAAATTCAACCAGCACCGTTAAGCCGCGAATGTGTCCCTCACTGACGCGCCGCCCTTCCAGCAGCCCATTGTTAGGTCCGAGAGTCCTGGCCACGTTAGCAGCCGCACCGGGTTGTGGCGGTCGCAGGTCGGCATAGCGCCCTTCAAACTTGTCGTTGCGAATAGTTTCCGCTTCTTTCAGTCCCCGCCGGATGTCTGAGGGCGGGCGCTTGGAGATGGGAACGCCGCTGGAGGCAAATCGCCCACTCAGTAAGACGGCATAGCAGTAGAGTCCGCGCTCTGGATCGTAAACGGCGGTGTAACCATCCTTGGTTTCATAACGGGCATAGAATTCATCCCCGAAGACGACCAGTTCCACGTCGG
The DNA here is from genome assembly GCF_027530565.1 of Microcystis sp. LE19-10.1B. Lineage (NCBI taxonomy): Bacteria > Bacillati > Cyanobacteriota > Cyanophyceae > Chroococcales > Microcystaceae > Microcystis > Microcystis sp. LE19-10.1B. Next base: position 7,791 of record NZ_JAPZQM010000441.1, read on the forward strand.
GTCCATTGTCTTGTTGGAAGATTAGGGTTTCTCCAAATATGGCACTCATAATTTACTCCTTGTGTTGAGTTTAAATTTTCTCGAAAATCCAAAATCCAAAACGCCATGAGAATCACGATTGAGAAGGCAAGTCGGTATGAGACGGTCTCAGTTGGGTGTAACGCCGGGCAAATTTCTCCCGCCGGATGGGTTCAGCTTCCTCGAGGTGCGGCTGTAGTTCAGGTGGGGGCGCTTCCAGGATGGGAATGCCACTGGAAGCAAATTCACCCTCGCACAAGATGGCGTAGCCATATTGCCCCAGTTTGTCGTCGTAGATGACGGTATAACCGTCCTTGGTTTCGCGACGGGAATAGAACTCGTCACCGAAGACCACTAGCTCGACTTCAGGACCGTTTTCCTGGGGGAAGGTTAAGGTTTCTCCAAAGATGGCACTCATGGTTGACTCCTGATTTGAATGAGCGCGGATATCTTCTGAACCTGAAAGGGAGTTTCGCTCCCGTCGCTCAATTCAGCCACGATAGGGATTGCTAGAAGATATGCGTCCCCGCTTGACGCTGACTTGGTAATAATCGGTTGCGGGAATGTTTTTCAGGTCAAAGGTTTGACCATTTCTGACTCGCCAAACGCGGTAATTTGAGAAACTAAGAGGCTTATTTCGCTCGCAGACTTCCGGTTGGTGGTCGCCGAGAATTAAATAAGCTGAACCGTCCCGCTCGTTGGCCATGACCTGAGCCATCCCTTGTTGATTAATTACCAAGGACGTTCCTTCATCGATGCCGATGGCTAGGGCGCGAGGGGTGATACCATCTCTGAGCAAGCGAGCCACAAAGGCCATCGCTCGACCCATGCGATCATCCTGGTAGAAGTGGGTATCGACAATGGTTCCCTTGAGCGCCCGCCATTGGAATAAGTTGTCAGTAAAGAGGATATCTTCATAAGGATCGGCCAGGGCATCATCAGAGATAACGGCATCCGAGCAAGCATTGAAAATCCACTCCCCCTGAATCATCGCCCCCGCGCTAGTTCCCCCGATCGCACCGCCTCTGGCCTGAACTGACTCAATGGCAGCTTCAATCGCCGTTCCTTTAAAGTTGCGGGCATATTTGCATTGATCGCCCCCAGCGAGAAAGACGACTTCGGCCTTCTCGATCGCCTGAGCGATCTGGGGCTGTTCAGCTTCTTGGCGGGCGGGATTGGTAAAGACATAAGTTTCGATGGAGTCTAATCCTTGCAGCCGCTGTTGGGGGTCGAGCAAGAGGGAATGATATTTGAGGTAATCGTTTTTAATGTCAGGTTGTTTTTTTGACCGATCCCAGGCTTCCTGATCTTCGTCCGTCAGAAAGCGAAGCACGACTAGATCGACAGTTTTTGAGCAGTCCTGACAGCCTCGAACCTGGTCGATCGCCCATTGGATGGCTCGATCAACATCCGTCCCGCCGCCACCCAGGTCGTAAACCGGACCGACCAATGGCGGATTCACATCTTGACTATTGCCATTTGATTGATGCCAGACTTCAGCCCGGGCGGGGGCCGGGAAAAGCAGCAGCAGGCAACAGAAAACAACAGCCAAGGACATCAATTTTGATTTGGCGGGGAAAAGCTCTAGTACAGGTATCTTCATGGAAAGTTGACCTCCTCCTCAATCTAGGTTTAGGGACTTTCTTAAAGCCAAAAGTCAGGTTTAGAACAGGAGCGTCCATCCCTGCTTCTGAGCTTGTTCCTTGGTATAGGAAACCCCATGAACTTTGATGCTCCGAGCATTTAGCAGCGTGATGATGCCTCCCTCGTTGGACAGTTGTGCGTCCGCCCCGCTCAGTGGTACCGTCACGATGCCCCCTGCTTTGAGGCGGATGTCTTGTAAGCGAGACTTGCGTTTCTGCTTGTCTGCCAATGCCCAGCCTTTGAGATCGACAGCATCTGGCGAAACATTGATCAGTGTCACCGACTCCTTGCCTGGATCTGCTCCCAGGGGATTCACCAGTGCCGCTAGAATCCTCACGGCTGCCTCAACTGGAACCTCTGTAATCGCATCGCCCGTGCGATCATCGGTATGGAAAGATTGGGACTGGAACGCAAGAAAGATGCCGATCCATTGGTTGCGCGAGGGGAAATGAATCAGCAGTGCGCCATCCTGATAAACGCCGTTATCCTTTTGGAATCTGCCCACACTGCCCTGATTCATGTGGAGGTCGTGAATACCGCTGCCGGGGACAAAATCAAAGTATTGGTCGGGGTTTGTCGGTTCCGGCCCCCAAGAGGCTCCGAAGGCGTACAAAATCGCATCTTCAGCTTGAATAGCCCGCTGAAGGTACAAGTCAATCAACTCTTTCAAGTCATTGCCAGGTCCGGGAACGTCCGGGGGCAGTGGCTTCATGTCTTCGGGACGGAACAAATTCCCGCGAATAAAATCCAGAGCCACACCTCCGGGTTGGCTTTCCAGTTTGTGGAATCCTAAACTGAAGTTCGCTAACTGATTTAAGATTGGGTGTTGAAAGGCATCATTGACTAGATACAGCAAATCCGAAGGGCTTTCTTGGGATTTGACGTTGATGGCGATGCGGTGTTTTTTCTGCCCATCGCTTACCAAAACCTGATAATGGGGCGAAGGATCGGTCTGGGGATCGATTTTGCGTTCCAAAGCCCGACATTTTAATACTCCATAGGTTGCTAGAGACATTTTTTCAATACCTCCTTTTGAGATAATCAGCACTAGGACTCAATCACTGAACCTGAATATTGACTGTGAACTGCTCAATTCCTCTAGTCTCAGGTTCCCATGAACGCCGCCGCCTGAGTTGAATCTGAGCCGTTCCAGTGGACTTCGCCCTAAAATGGAAGGTCCGCGTACCCCCACCGCCTGTACCAGATCCGGGTGCTACCGAGTAATCTGAACCGGGGAACTCGACAAGCTGATTGTCAACTCCGCTGATTTCCCAATGATAGCCGGTAGTGGGGTTTTCTGGGAGACGGATGGCAATTAAATCGCCCGCCTGCACCTCGAATGTTTTCCCCTGATCGCTGTCTAAAATTACAATTTCCGACATACCAGAATTCCTTCCTAATGAATTGTCACTATTACAGGCTGCATGGGCCGGGTTAGCTACGAGACAGATTAAGATCATCCCCAGGGTCAAAGCTATCCAGCGTACAGCAGTGAGGTTTAAATTGCTCAAATCCTTGAAAGTAGATTCGCGTTGAAACATGGAAGTTTTGAGTTAGAAATGAGGTTGGGAAACAGGTTAGATAAGCTTTATCACCCCTGCTCCTCCGAAAACAGTCGCATTTAATCAGATTTCCCTATCTCCTCAAGATAGAGTTTTGAGATAGCCTACGGTTCATTTTCCACTTGACGAATCGTCCAGAAATCGTCAGCTAGGTTATCGTCCAACAGATAAGCATAGGGGATGGTAAAGTAGCCTTGCATTCCCCAGTCTTTCCCCCAGGAGTTGCGGACGATAAACCGCCGTTGGCTATCATCATAACCGACGGCTAACACGGCATGACCCCCCAATAATTGTTCATTGGGAGACGGCATGGGGACGCGACCTGTTTGTTTCACCTCTTGACTTTCAAAGCTCTCGTAAACACTGAACCCAAAGACGAAGGGATAGCCGGATGCTAAACATCCCTTCATCTGATTGAGGTTTCGCACTAGCCGGCTGTAAAGAATTGCTTGGTGTTTGGCCGCGACTTCATAACATTTTGGGGTAGGTTTTTTAATAAACCTGACCTGATAATCAGGATCGTAGGGCCAGATGCCCTCAGGTCCCGGATGCTGTTTGGTTTTTTCCTCTGGACAAGCGCCTTGCTTGCCAACGCTTTTAATGCCATCACGAATCATGGCGCCGCTATCTTCGTTCACAGTCCCTTCCATGACCCGTTCGTTGTAGTAAATAAACAAGCGGGAAGGGGTAAAAATATCCGTCAATTTCTGCTTCATTTGATCGAACTCAAGGGCACTAGCAATGGCATTGGCGGTACAACTGCCCAACTGTTCTTGATCGTAGATGTGGGGACAATTAGGGCGGAGATCGACCTTGGCTGGTAAAGCTCTCAGTGCCGTAACGGGTGCAGCGTAAAGCAGATCTCGATGATCTGGTAAGTCAGGAACCCATCCATAACGTTTGTTTGTGCGTGTCATTTTTTCAACTCCTGTTTAATCTAAAAAAGATGTGAACTTTCTACTTTGTGGCATGGACATCTCAGAAGTACGATCGCTTCTTTCCTGTTTCAAAAACTGCGATCGCATTGTTGTCAAGTTGAGTAGCTCAAGGGAATTTCACCTCCTGTTGGATTTTAGCGATCGCGTATTGCCTTTTCAAAAAGCGATCGCCTTCCTCAATAAGCTCAGAAACATTTTCGAGAACGTCCGATCAAACTTGCGATAGCTGTTAGAGCAACAGCGCCACAGAGAACTGGTACAAGTTGCGGTGACGATGCTCCAAGTAGTACCAAGATTGCCAGTATCAAGGCACCAATGCCTGCACCCGCCACAATAACCCGCAGCTTGCTGCAAATATTGGGCTGACACTGAATGACCCAGGTTAAGGCGATCACAGCTAGGAAGACTGCAATCACTGCGACAGTTACCCAATTGGTCATTATGCCGAGGGCAACGATGAAAATTGTCAGTGAGACGGCACAGATGATAGCTAATGTTCGGCAGAGCCGTACTTTCTGCCAGTCTCCAGTCGGTGATGCTTCAACCTGGCTAGAATCGCCACCGAGCGCGTCAACCCGATTAGCAATCTGTTCAACATAACGGTTGAAAACAGGGAACCAACGGTTATTTTCGGGGATGGACTGCTGAACCCAGCGGAGATTGGATAATATGCGTTCTTCCGGTCCGAGCATTTCCTCTTTCGTCCGAACCGGAATCGTAAGCTGGAATGTGCCAAGGATGCGCCGCCATTTCCTTGAATGTTCTACAATCGCCAGGTTTTCCGACGGCGAGTCTTGCAGACGTGGCTCAATCGGAAGTTCTTTGCCTGTACTCGTCACTTGCCGGACAACTACCGTGAAAACCTCGTCTCGCCTTACTGTTGGGGGTAAATCGATTGACAGCAACCCGGCTAAATTGGTGTCCGATCCGGGTGGAATGGGTATATAGGTGATGCCATCCGTCGGGCAACGCAGAGTATGATCGTCGATCCGAATCAATCGGTGTGATCTGTACATCTGCACGGCCATTTCCAGGATATGGGTGACGCTGACACTTGGCAGATAGAGGGTTGCAAGGCTTCCGACTGGGGTGTTTCCCCAGTCAATCATCAATTCGTCCGGGATCTCATCAGGACCAAGATTTGCCCGTGTCGGTCGGATGTCAAAGGTATTGGGGATGCGGCGGGATGCGAGGTTGCCAGGATTTGGGGATTCAACGATCATGAGATTCCGCTGGGCGAGTTTGTCAGAGGATCCTGGAGTCGCATTGGGTGGAATCGGATCGGGATCAAAGGCAATTTCGGCAACGAGACACTGGTGCTTGTTGCGGATATGTTCATAGATTGTTTTACGATCCGCTGCTGGATAGGGTCCATCCATCGGTGATGCTTGGAACGGAAACTGAGGTTGGGAGGACTGGTTGATGTCTAACCAGCAACCGAAGTAGTTGTAACTCTCTGCCCCTGTTGTGTCGGGTTGAAGCGTCTGCACATTCGCTGGGTCAGGTTGGTCGTTCAGGGTCTTGGTTGGATCCGATGAATCAATTCGTGGTGCGGCAAAGCAGGGAATACTGATTACCTCGCCGCCCGCAATTCCTCCCTGAATTCCAAGGAGCGGGATGATCGTGCCGGCTTTTCCGCCGCGACGGTAGGTCGTTGACTGGTTGTATTCCAATGAGGTCGTCGAGGCTGGGAAAAGTCGAAAGAATACCCGCACGTCTTTCGCCTCTTTGATTTTCGATCGATAGTGTACCCGAGCGATCGCAAAGTTAAAAACAGGCGTCAGCGTCCCGTTGACTTTAACTTTTTCGGAGAGTTCTAGTTTGGATGTCTGCTGATCGATGGAGATATCGTCAAAGGTCTGTCCACCAGTGGTGCCATTGTTCAAGTTGGCAATCACTTGCTCGATGAAGTCCGGAGCCTGATCGGGCGCGTTCCCCATGGTCTTGCCAAACTGCGACTCGCCTGCCTTAATTTGGAACACCCGCAGATCTCCGCTCAACCAGGAAACTGGACCATCGACTTCGTAGGGATTGGGCTGCTTGATCAGGTAGATGGTCGCGCTACTCGACACAGTTGCGATCAACGCGGTAAGTGTTACATCCTCCACGTCGTTGACAAATCCGTCGGTGCCTGTGAAGCTAATCTGATAAGTCCAGGTTAATCTCTGCCGACGTTTGAGATGGCTTGGGTCTTCCACGTCAAGCGCAACCGCCTCGGCTGTCATTTGAGCGATGCTTGGGGCGATCGTCAGTGCAGGCTTGATGTTCGGCACACCAAACAGCGTTGCAGATGTGATGCCAAGCTCTTGGGCAGAGAAGCCATCGACAATCACATAAAAAGCTGCTTCAATCACTGCCGCCTGTCCAGGCTTCAGCATTGCTGCAATCTCGTCTTCACCGAAGGTGCTGCGATCAACGATAAAATGGCAGGACTTGACAATCGGACAAGCATAGGGTGAAGGTCCATAGTCCTGGCATAGTCCATCTAATAAAATCCTGTACTGCTCCATGTCGTTGTTGGCTTGAGCTTGCGTCGCTGTCCCTCCGCTGGGCCAGTATTGCTCCCATAGAGAAGGTGTCAGTGTTGCACTGGTGTCAGTCTGGCGTAATCGCCATTCGTCGGGAGTAACTGGTTTATCGCAGAGGGAAGGATCGATGACCATTTTCAGATCCGGCCCGCTGGGTTGTTGAACCATCAACGTCGGTGCTACGTGCCAACACCAATGCACTTCGCACTCAGGCACATTTGAGCTAGGGGCAAGCAAATTGCAACCCGCAGAATCAATCCAGATTTTTTCGGGGGTTTCTCCCTCTGCTATCATCAGATAGCACATCAGATGCGCCCTGATCCAGCATCCGTTATAGGGGAATTTGTAAGGAATGCAGGGATCGGTAGAGGAGCAGGGCACACAGGATTTCGCTTGCATCAGATTAAACAGTTCGACTGCCCTATCCCATGTGACGGGCGGATCGGGGGCGGATGGAGCCGGTGGCTCGGTAGGGCGATCAATGCCAAAGGATTGAGGGAGCGGTCGGACATCGATAATTTCAAAGTTTTGCTGGGTTGATGTAACCAGAATGGCAGCATCGTTCGCCAGTGCCGCTTGAAGTTCATTCAACATCTTCTGAAAATCCGGATGATTGCGCGGCAGATAGTGGCGGGCTTGAGAAGTATAGAAGGTAACATAAACAGCTTCTTCACTTTCATTTATTCGCCAAACCTTGGCAGCTTCGGGAACAGATAATTTTGTGATGATATTTGTCTCAGAATCGATTTCTACATAGACTGGCCTGTTATTTCTCTGAAGGTAATCAACCATTCGTGCCCAAACCGTCGCAGGGGGATAGCTTAGGTCTAAAAGACCTACTCGATCGCCTTCAAAGTTCACCGTCATAACCTGTGATTCTTGGGATGGAAGGGATCTCAGAATTTCCCTAGATGGAGACAGTTTCCTGATCTTATCTATCAGTGCATTAGAATTAGACATTTTTAGTTCCTCCGTATGTAGTTGATTGTTCTATAGCGGTTCTCACACCTGTGCCGTAGCTGTGATAAGTTTCCCGAAACCGAACCTGTTTAAAAATAGGGCTAATCCAGAGCGACGTCACCCCCAATCGTTTCAGATAGCCGATTTTGCTCTCTAACCCCTTGAGCGTCCCTCCCACATATTTGACTCCTGCTTCGCGCTGCTCGGGCTGCATCCGCCTCGGTTTTCACGGCATTTTCCGCACCAGCCGGACTGTAGGGTGGGGTTGTCCCGCTCCGGACTAAATTCCCCTCGTTGTCCTTGTACCCGTTTTCACGACCATCGGAGAAGCGATCGAGCATCAAGAAATAGAACGTTTGGTCTTCCCAGGTGATCGGCGACGGGAACAATCCCCCTGCCGGTGATAGGGATGCAAAATTCAGTTCGCTTAAGCGTTGAACGGTTGTCGTCATGGGATTTTTCCTCTCAATCTTTCAAACTACTCATCCTGTCCGCCGCTCTTTTAATTCCTACTTAAAAAGCTTTTTTCTAGGCATGAGGTCGTTGGCTTATTCCCTCCTTGTTGACCGTCTTCATGTATATTTTTTGACTTTTTGATGTTCTTCTTCTAGGGTAAAGTGAAAGTATAGTAAAGTGCAGTTAAATTTTCAAAACTTAATTTTTCCTAGCCTGTCCACTCACTTATTTTTAACAAAAGTTAAGGACTCCCTCTCAAATAGTTTTTGGTAAGTTCGATTCTTTCTTTTGGCTTCCTGGTATCTTTTGAAGCTACACTTTCAGCGATACCGATCTGAAGCAATTCTCTTAAGATCGAATAATCGCAAAATCGGCGATGCTATTTCCCGTTATCAACCCATCGACCGCCCGAAAATGCTTGTCATAGCTAAATCAAGCCAGATTATATTGTAGAGCGGTCGCCGCAATCCACATATCGTTAGTCGCAATCGGATTGCCATTTTTCCTCAAGTAATAATAAACTCTAGAGTAATATTCGGCGGTATCGCAATCGATCTCGCGTAGCGAGCGCTTTGCGTTCGCAAAACAGTTAATTTTGGATATTTCCAAAAATTGCTTAAGTTTCCTTCGGTTATATTCTTCTCTAGAACTCAACGCAAAACCACCATAAATTCTCCTAAAATTACACTATTTAAACCGATTAAAGGCGTGTTTCTAATAACCTCAAATGTTTCAAAAATATTACGTTTAAAAGTGGTATAAGCGTTGGTATCCAGTAGAATCGGTCTTAGCTCCGCAAACTTTCCTCAACTGCTCGAAAGGCTTCTGTATTTTGTAAAAAATCCATCTCATCCGCCTCTGTCCAAGTTCCAGCTAATTGAGATAATAAAGTCTGATCGGAATCGGCATTATTTGTTTCTGAATCCTGCAATAAAAATTTGATCAGTTTCAACTTTTCATGTCTCGATAAATTATGTAATTGCGATAATAAATTTTGGTTTTCGAGACCGTTGACAGGGCTTATGTGCCAATCTATTGCACGTCGGATGATCTCGGCCTCGCTGAGTCCCGTTCGTCGAGCGCTCTCTTTTAGTAAATTATCCTGTTCGGCTTCGATATAAATTTGCTTGCGGATTTTGCTGACCATAGCCGAATTCGATTATCTATATACATTAGATGAGACTTGTTGCGTAATAGTGGCATAATGGGGAAGAAACAATGATTGGATATCCCCTTGAATGCTGAACATTGGCAGAATATTGCATCAAGATAGACTCTTGAGAGCGACCACAGGACTCAATAGAAGAGCGTTTGAGACCTTGTTAGAGAAATTTGAACAGGTGTATTTGGCGGAAGCAGACAACAGGGAAAAGCCAAGAAAAAGAAAAATCGGAGCTGGCCGGAAAGCTAGATTGCAAAGCATCAGAGAGAAATTATTCTATATCCTGTTTTACTTGAAGTGCTATCCAACCTTTGACTTGGCGGGGAGCATCTCACCTTTGCAATAAGTAGAAATGCTTAATGAGATCAATAAAAAAGTTAAAAAAGGCAACCATTTAGATAAGCACAGCGATGACGAAGGACTTGCGGTACATTACAAGATTGCCAACTTGCACCAGTAATT
>NZ_JAPZQM010000192.1:0-2447 GCF_027530565.1 Microcystis sp. LE19-10.1B
GAGCGAAGGACAACGAATGGGGTGGTCGAGGGAATCAACAATAAACTTAAACTAATAAAACGGAGAGGCTATGGCTTGAGAAACTTTCGGAATTTTTGGGTTAGAAGTATGTTGTCTTGGCATCTTGTCTGTTGATTTAGCATAAAGGGTAACGAAGAGCCAAGGTGATTAAAAGGAGAGGCTATGGATTTAGGTTCTTCGGTTTGTGTTATGCAATGGAGGGGGGTTATAAAGGATAAAACCCTTACACAGAAAAACATTGCTTCGATTTTGGCCAATTGTTTTCTATCTAGAACGAGCTAATCAATTGAGTCTCTTGCCCTATAAGGATTTAGTCGATTTATGCCCCCTGATCGAATCATACCAAGTAACGAAGAACCCTTTTTCTCCCGTGCGATGATATTGTAATCTTGCTTGATCCAGAAGATAACTAATTTTTTGTTTCAAGACTGCATTACTACTATAACCAAACACATATTTAACTTCACTGCGTTCGCAAACTTTCAAGATTTCAGGCAAGGAGAAGCCCGCATCTCCTCGTCAAATAATTCTCACTTCTGGCATCGCTTTTCTTAACCGCCAAAATAGCCATCTTAGTATCCCCGCTACCCCTTTACCTGGGTGAGAATTTCCCGCTCGAAGTTGTAGAACTAACGGGTAACCGCTCCCAGCTTCATTAATTAATACGGGAAAGTAAATATAGTGTCCATAATAACCATGAAATAAGCTTAGTTGCTGATGCCCATGAGTCAAAGCATCCCAGCCATCTATATCTAGCAATATTTCTTCTGGTTGTTGTGAATAACTTTTGAGGAATTGGTCAACAAAAAAGCGACGCATTCCTTTGATTTCTCTGTTTGTTACCTGATTCTCCCATCGACTCATCGTTGGCTGACTAGCTAATAATTCTTCTCCTAGAAGCGGAACTTTATCGCAAGCAATCTTAAAAATAGGATCATCCCGCAAATAGTTACTGTCGTTGCTATCTTCATAGCCCGATGCTATTTGATAGACTCGTTGACTAATTAACTGATGTAGAGAATGTTGGCTCTTCGTTACTTGTTATGGTTCGATAGGGGGGCATAAATCGACTAAATCCTTATCTGGCAAGAGACTTAATTGATTAGTTCGCTCTAGATAAAAAACAATTGACAAAAAACGCTAAATGCCTTTCTATATAAGGGTTCCATCCCTTATAACCCCCGTCCATTGCATAACACAAACCGAAGAGCCAGAATGTTTTACTTTACCCGGCTCTCGATTATCCTCCAAACAATCTGCTAATCCTTCACAAATTTTCAGTTGTTCTTCTGCTTGTCTAACCAGAAGTACCCCCGCATCTGAACTCAAATCAAGGCGAGAGAACTTGGCTTCTAAAGGTTTTTTGGTAAAGAAGTTTAGCGAAAGTTGAGAAGAAAACTCAGTCATGATCAACGAAAATTTTAACTCTTACTGTCCCTAACATTATAGAGTTTTTTGTCCCCTTTTTTCTGCTTTTTTAACCATTATTTTCTCTCCTGAAAGCCCAGTGACGGAGAGACAAAACAGACTGTTGTTGAGATCAAGTCGCTGTAACTTATATCTGGTAGTGGTTTCAGGGTTTTTTACCCTACTCTCATGAATAATGCAGGCTAAATATAGCAACTTCTATAGTTGTGAGGTACAGAGTCTTAGGTTTTGAGGAGTCAGGAGTCAGGAGTCAGGAGTCAGGAGTTAAGATTTTGGTGTACCTCATGAGATTGGGAAACGCTATAATTAGCAAGTATAAGCATTTGATGTCCCTGTTGCTGATGCACCAGTCACCACATCAACTGCGCGAATTACAGCAGGATTAACTTGATTTCGCCAACAGTTGGCCTGGAAGAAATTAGTTTTTTCCGAAAATTGTCCCTGTGCATCTGCAAGATCTTCCGTCAGATGGAATGGATTCTTTTGATTGACTAGATTCTCAACATAGAACTTGACTCTTCCACCAGGGGTAAAACCTTTACCACTAACCCTTATGGCTCCACCAGTTTGATTCTTTGTAGTAGAAACAACGATTGATGGACTCACTGGTTTATCTAATAATTCCCAACCCTTCCAGGGGGAAACGCCATCCCACCACTTGTGCCAAACACCATCATCCATCCCACGGGCAAAAACATCAAGCCTGTTAGTCCCCCAAGAAACAACTAGAGATCTTGCATAAGTCTAGACAAAATAGGATAAAATATAGCGGTTCTCGCATCTGTGCGGCACACTTAAACCTTTGCTGATTAAGCTGTTCAGGATCGGGAATGTACCTCTTGTGAATCAGAAACGCTATAGTCCAAGAGTTAAGATTGAAAGATGACTTACGAACAAGTAAAAACTTTAAAGCCAACAGAGTTCAAACGCTTGTGTGGCCTGTATCCAGATACATTTAAGGATATGGTAACAGTCCTAAAGGCAGAAAAAGTTTGGCA
>NZ_JAPZQM010000168.1:0-11939 GCF_027530565.1 Microcystis sp. LE19-10.1B
TGTCAGTCTGTAGAGCGACCATAAGACCAGAACAGAGTAAATCTGTTAAGGCAGGTGCGAAACCCCGCAAGGGAAAGAAGCAGAAACCTAAATCGTGAGGTTTGGGAATCGCCGTCCGTTTTACGGCGGCGAGGATGTCAATAATGGAAGGCTATCAACTCACGGTTCAAGTATTTGAAGAAGGCAGCGTAGAAATCCGTAAAGTAAGTGCCGTCTAACACTGCGTTGGAGCCGACTTCACCAAAAATACCGACAAAAATTACGGGTGATCTGCCGCCGCACAACTTCACCGTTATACTGAATCGGTTTTTAATAGCATGATTAACTGCCAATCCAACTTGAAAAACCCGCTCCCTTCTCCCCCACTGCTGTAACAAAAAACAACTATCCCCCGATAGCGATCGCTAAAGGTCGAATAATTGTAAATTTTTGTCAATGGGTGCGGTCAGATCGAAGAATCATCGCTAGAATGAGCCTAATTGTCAGGAATTTAGTTAAACAAGGTTTTTGGCAATATGCTAATCTGGCTAACACGCTTTTGGGCGTGATATGGGAAAAAGTTCTGGCAATCGCACCTAAATGGAGTGATATACCGAAAGTTGAACCATATCGTTGCCTCAGAGAGTTTTATGCAGAAAGTTGACCTATAATATGTAGTTGGGCTGCTTCGTTTTTTGATTGTGGCTGTCCTTGAAGATGATTTGTTAGAACCACAAAGTTTTCGTTATTGAGATTTTTTATGCAATCCGGTCTCCGCAGTGGAAAGCTTACAAAATGGAAAGATGAGCGTGGATTTGGTTTTATTCAACCCGTTGATGGGAGTCAAGAAGTTTTTTTGCATATTTCTGAAGTTAAAGATGCAACCCGTCGTCCACAAGAAAACGACACGATTTATTACCACTGCATAGTTGACTCAGATGGCAAAGTTCGAGCTTACAACGCATTTATTCTGGGAGCAAGAAACAAGTCAGAACCTTCAAGTAGTCGAACTAAACCCTCTGATGCCATCATTTCAAGCTTTCCGATAGTTGAGGTAGTTCTGTTGTCGCTTCTGCCTTTGTTTGGAGCTATTCATTTTACATGGACGACACGCAATCCCATTCCACTGATTCTTTATCCCGTAATGAGTTTAGTGACTTACGCTCTATACGCAGATGATAAATCTCGTGCTAAACGAAAGGATTGGCGAACTTCTGAACAAACGCTACATCTGTGTGAACTTGCAGGTGGATGGTTGGGCGGGTTTATTGCCCAGCGAATATTGCGCCATAAAGGTCAGAAAAAGTCTTATCAAGTCACTTTTTGGGCGATCGTGATCCTTCATTATGTTGTATGGCTGTTTTGGCTGTTTTCGGGAGGAACGCTATGAGGTATTGCGATTCTAAAAGCATCAGTGCGATGCCGAAGGCACTGCGTAGCAGTACGCATCTCTTGTAGGGTGCGTTCCCTAATGCAAGTCCCACTGCTCCAGCGATCGATTTTTGGGGAACGCACCATGCCCATTGATTGAAGTTGTGGGTTTAAGTGTGGTGTGGGCTAATCTGACTAACAGGCTTTTGGACGTGATATAAAGATAGTATGGGTGACGGTTTATCTGATGACGGAAAATGGATATGTGGAGGATGTCTTTCAAGCATTGCTTACCCCCGCTAAAGGTTAAAATGATCATGAAGAAATAGAATTACTTTAATGAAACTAGATCGTATTACGAGCAATCCAAACCGTATGAATGGGCAACCCTGCATCCGTAATCTTCGCCTTACGGTTCGTCGAGTGATTGAGCTACTGGCAACTTATCCCGATCGAGCAGAATTACATCAAGAGTTTCCGGAACTGGAGGATGAAGATATTCGACAAGCCCTAATTTTTGCCTCTTCTTACTTGGATGATCGCATCATTGAACTTCCTAATCGCTATGAAGCTGTTGCTTGATCAGGGACTACCGCTTTCTGCGGCAACTTTATGCTGACAAGAATATTTCACGTACAAGGTTGGGTTGACGACTGTTACCCAACACCCTCAGAACCAAGATTAAATGCGGTAGGATAGGCATTGGATAGATTTTCTAGATTGCCGTGAGCGAAACCGTCTATATTGAAACCAGTATCTTAGGCTATCTTACTGCTCGACCCAGCAGAGATATTGTTGTGGCCGCAAATATTGAGGTGACGAAGGAGTGGTGGAATACACGTCGCGGCGATTTTCAACTTTACTCATCCCAAGCGGTCGTGAAAGAAACCTCACAAGGTGATGTTGTGATCGCATCTCAACGACTATAAATCCTTGCTAATCTATCTTTACTCGACTTGAACCAAGCTGTGCTAGATTTAGCAGAGCAATTTTTGGAACGCAGCAACCTTCCCGCAAAAGCTGATATTGATGCTGTTCATATCGCCGCCGCAACCGTTCACGGCATGGATTACCTGCTCACCTGGAATTGCAAGCACATCGCCAATGCTCAAATTCAGGGAAAGTTGGCAGAGATCAGCCTTGATTTTGGCTACGAGTTGCCAATTCTTTGTACACCCTATGAACTTCTCGGAGGTTGATTATGTTTCAGGATGAGATTGTGGAAGAGATCCACAGAATTCGTGAAGAGTACTCTCGGTCATTCAATCATGACTTGAAAGCCATCTTTGCTGATTTGCAAAAGCAACAAGCTGAAAGTGGCAGAGAAGTTGTAACCTTATCTCGAAAACACGGTCTAACAACACGTTGGAGCGGACGAGCGAGAGATATTGATAGTGGTGCAAAGGATATTAGCCGCCGCTCAACTTAGCCGTTATACTGAATCGGTTTTTAATAGCATGATTAACTGCCAATCCAACTTGAAAAACCTGCTCCCTTCTCCCCACTGCTGTAACAAAAAACAACTATCCCCCGATAGCGATCGCTAAAAGTCGAATAATTATAAATTTCTGTCAAGGGGTGCGGTCAGACATAGGAATCATCGCTAGAATGAGCCTAATTGTCAGGAATTTAGTTAAACAAGGTTTTTGGCAATATGCTAATCTGGCTAACAGGCTTTTGGGGGTGATATAGGGAAAACTTCTGGCGATTGCGCCTAAATGGAGTGATATACAGAAGGTTGACCCATATCGTTACTTTCAAGAGTGTTATACGGAAAGTTTCTGTATAATCTCTAGTTATAAATCACCATGAACCAGCAACTCATCAAAAAACTTGCAGATCAGCTTAAGAGTTCCGCTGAGGGCGCCTTACCGCCAGGTAAGGAATCTGAATTTCTCGGCTTTCAAATCCACGATGGTGTTGCTTACAGATTAACGAATGAAGCTGCCAGAACTTTTAACGAGGTAGTATCAAAGCTTCTTAGTCAAAAGCATTTTTCAAAAAAGTTCTCATCTAAATACATCGAAAAGAAGCTAAAAACTGTCTTTGCGGAATTACTCTCTAATCCAAATTGTGATCTTGAAAAGAAAATTAGCGATCTAGGAGACGAACTATCTAGCTTTGATCAGAACAACATTGTTTTTCTTAAAATCGAAGGAATAGTGTTGTCTGCTTGCTTAACTATAGGAAAGGTTCGCTTTGTCCCAGGCGACGAATTCCTGATACAAGATATCAACGATAAATTCAGCGCAATCATTAAAACATCAAAAAATGATGAAGAATCCAAGAAAAGATTCAAGGAACTAATCGAACAAGGAAGTAGAAGCGAATTTCAAGGTGGATGTGTTGGTGTTGTTGAAGTAAATGCCGAACCAGTTAGAGCTTTCGAATACGCTAAAGAAGAAGTCCGTAGAGCAATCGACCTTCTTAGATTCTCAACGAAGGCAATTTATCCTTTATCTGAGGACATTCGCATCGGTCTAAAAGGAGATCACCCAAAAACCCAAAAGCAAGGATTTATCGTCTCAGAAACCGGCTTTAACACGCTGGGTGACTCTGTTGGCTCTGTTCGGCCATTTGAGATTAACGAAGATGCAATTCGAAGAATGGATGAAATTGGCGTTTTTCTGGTCTCAGATGCCTTATCGAAAACACAAACTAATAATCTGGAAGAGGCTTTGATTAGAGCCATTCATTGGTTTTCTGTTGCAATTACACAGAATGAATCTAGCAATTCATTTCTATTTCTAATAGTTGCATTGGAGTCACTATTCAAAGCAGAAAGAGGTAATTCAATCGCAGGTACTATAGCCGAATCTGTGGCTTTTATTATGGCCGACAATCTCGAAGGAAGAAAGCAATTAATATCAATTGTTCGGGATTACTATGGAAAAAGAAGTGGTGTCGCCCATGGAGGCAATAAGTCTATATCTGATTCAGAGCTATTCACCCTCATCAATATAGTACGTACTACACTTATGGTTGTCATTGAAAAGCTAAAAGAGTTCAGCTCTCAAAAAGAATTAATGGGTTGGATTGAGGAGATGAAACTAAAGTGATTTATAACAAGGCGCTGCACTCGGACAAAATAAAGCTGCGCTCGTTCCTCGCTACGCTTTATTTTGCCGGTGAGCTTGGGCGTTAGGCATAGCGAATAAATCCTCATTATAAACGTGCGAGGTTTAGTGCGATCGCCGATCTGGTAGGGTGCGTTCCCTAATGCAAGTCCCACTGCTCCAGCGATCGATTTTGGGGAACGCACCATGCCCATTGATTGAAGCTGTGGGTTTAAGTGCGATGCCGCTCTTGTAGGCCCAGTTGGAGAATGTTAGCGAAGATTCCCGATGTTTAGGTTAAAATAGAGGGCAAAAGTTGCCACAGGGTCAAGCCAATGACAGTTCGACAACCCCGCTACAGCAAAGAAGAATTCGCTCGACGTGGTAATGAGATTTATGAATCTCAGGTACGTTCTCAAGTGGAGGAGGGAAATCAGGGGAGAATTGTGGCGATCGACATCGAAACTGGAGCGTTTGAGCTTGCCGACGATACGATTACTGCTACCGATCATCTCTATGAGCGTGTCCCTGATGCTCAACCTTGGGTGATTCGGATTGGACATAGAGCCGTCTTCCGTTTTGGCAGTCGCAGCCAGAGAAAGCCCGTATGATGTGTGGGGATGGGTCTTTTGTATGGCTTTAAACTTCAGATTGAGGCAGTGGAAGGTGGGCGCGTTACAATTGAGGCGCTATGACTCAGCCAAAGTTATCGGTGAAGACGGTCTAACTTTACCGTTATACTGAATCGGTTTTTAATAGCATGATTAACCCCCAATCCAACTTGAAAAACCCGCTCCCTTCTCCCCGCCCTCCTATACCTTTTAAACAGGATTTAGTATGACTATCTAGGGTTTGCTGAATAAGTACGGGCGAAGCATTCGGATAGAAAATCTACGTTTTCACCGATAGGTTATTGCCCGAATGCTTCGCCCCTACAGGACGCGGGCCGATGAAGACGCAAGGTTTTGAACGACGATTCTCTCAAAATCTTGCACCTGTTTCGCGAGAAAAGCTCCAAAACCCTTACTTTGCCTACATTTCAAATTTATTCAGCAAACCCTATCTAAATTACTGGTTAAGACTGTCTATGAGCAGGGAGCAGGGAGAAAAAACCTGACTCCCGATGACTGAAAGCTGATCACTGACAAAACCTATCCCAAAACGATCAAATCGCGCAGGGATTGAATTTCCTCGGTTTGTAAACGCGCTCCAAAAGTAGAAACCACCCGGGCAGCCGCTAGAGAAGCGAGATTTCCCGCCCCTTTGTAACCCATACCGTGGGTAATACCGTAGAGAAAAGCCCCCGCGTACATATCCCCCGCACCGACGGTATCGATCGCCTGTACGGGATGGGGGTCAATTTCCAGGAGATTTTCGCCATCATAGATCAAAGAACCATTGGCACCCCGGGTGATAGCGAATCCTTTAGCAATGGTTTTAAAATAGGCGATCGCTGACTCGATTTCCTCGCTGCCAGAAATAGTCAAAGCTTCCGACTCATTAGCGAAAACGAAATCTAACCCCGTTCCGATCATTTCCAGTAATCCCTCCCGGAAGAAGATCGCCATATTGGGATCCGACAGGGATAAAGCGGTTTTGACTCCAGCAGCCTGAGCAATTTCTCGCCCTTTAATAGCGGCAGCTTTGGCAGTGGGAGAGGTGACGAGATAACCTTCGAGATAGAGATAATCGGCATTAACGATCGCTGAAGGGACTAATTCTCGTTCGGAAATTTCCCCGGTGATGCCGAGAAAAGTATTCATGGTGCGATCGGCATCGGGAGTGACGAAAACTAGACATTTTCCCGTGATTCCCACCTCTTTTTCGCCGCCGTGTTCATTGGTATGCAAACCACAGGCGCGCAGATCTTGCAGATAAAACTTACCTAATTCGTCATTGCCCACTTTACAGGAATAGAAACCTCTACCCCCCAACTGAGCGATCGCTACTAGGGTATTCGCCGCCGATCCGCCACCGCTGCGTTTACAATCAAGAGCCAATTTTTCCATCAACTGGGTTTGACGATTTTCGTCCACCAGCGTCATCACTCCTTTATCGATGCCCAATTCTTGCAGTAATTCAGGAGAGACTTGAAATTCCATATCGACGAGCGCGTTACCGATCCCATAAACGTTGTATTGTTTGCCCATAATTTAGTCGATCGCCTAAAAATACTTTGTTATTGATAGTAGGGAAATAAGGAGCAAAAAGCTAGGGGCTTTTTTCAGCCAGAGAATACCATAATCAAAAATAATGGGTGTGCTAGTCTCACACCCCCAGTAATTTTTGTTAAGTTTTGTTTAACTAAGCAACCTTAAGCCTCATCGTAGGCTTCTAGATCCAACAGATAAAGATAAGGTTCGGCTAATTCCTGCCTTTGAAAAGCGATCGCTCGCAACAGATGCCAATCCCGCAAAGCCTCGAAGGGGTTACTATACTCATCTTTTTCTAGTCGTTCGGCCAAAGAAGCAATATCAGCGGCGGTATACTTGGCAATATCTTGATCAGTGAAGCTTATAACTGTCATTTCTGCACCTCCCTCGACCTTTGTTCTATTTCTAGCCTAACATATATTCTGAGTTGAAAAAATGCCTTCCCCGCCAAGTTAAGAACTGTAAATGGAAGGGTAAGCTAAACGGCTTTTACTTCGGATCACCGATATAGACTCCAAAAGGGTTATAGCTATTGGATCATGCAGGTTAAGCGCCGTTTAGCTTAATTGTGGTACAATTCCAGCAAAAAAGCTATTTTTGATTGATCTTCTATGAAAACAGCCCTCATTACCGGTGCTTCCACTGGTATCGGTGTCGTCTTTGCCCGTCAACTTGCCCAACGGCAAATGGAGCTAATTTTAGTCGCTAGATCCAGAGATAAACTAGAACAATTAGCGGCGGAATTGGGGGAACAATACGGGGTAAAAGTGACAGTTATCGTTCAAGATCTGACCGTTGCCGGGGCGGGAAAGCTAGTATATGATACGGTGAACCAAAAAGGAATCAACGTCGATTTACTGGTAAATAATGCTGGTTTTGGTGATTATGGCGCTTTTAGCGAGCGGGATTTAGCCCGACAGTTAGAAATGATCCAGTTAAATAATCTGGTATTGGTGGAATTAAGCCACTATTTTCTCCGTCCCATGCTTGCCGGCACTGGGGGGGCAATTATCAATGTTGCTTCCATTGCCGGGTTTCAACCGCTGCCCTATCTTTCCGTCTATGCGGCGACAAAAGCCTTTGTCCTCAGCTTTAGCGAGTCTCTCTGGGCAGAAAATAAAGACAAAGGCGTTGAAATCCTCGCTCTTTGCCCCGGTCCGACGGAATCGAATTTTTTTGAGGTGGCCCGATTTCCCAGTGCCTTTATGGGCAAAAACGGCCGGTTAGATTCGGCGGAAGTGGTGGTACAAGAGGCTTTAACCGCCTTGGCAAATAAGCACCCCAACGTGGTAGCCGGTAAATTGGCTAATAAAATTATCGTCAATCTGCCCCGTTTTTTACCTAGAAGTTGGATCGTGTCTTTGCTAGAAAAGCAATTCAAGCTCTAACTAGGGTCTGCTGAAAAAGTTTGTTGGTGGGGGCAGGGTGTGGGGTGTGGGGTGTGGGGTGTAGGGTTTTACCGATTTTGAGGTAGTCAGTTACCTAAAATTCAGGGAAAAAGTCCCTGAATTTTACCCCCGATCACTCTAATGGTCGGCACTTTTTGAAAGAAAAAAAGTCTAAAAGCCTTATCCAACAAGGTTTTTAGATTTATTCAGCAAACTATAACTAGAATAAAGGCTCTTCTCGACTTTGTGTGATAATTTTTGCTTATGAAATCGTGAAATGTTTACTGGGAAAGACTTTTAGGACTATTTGGTTAAATAAACTATCAGTATAGACCTCGTTTCCACACAGAAACCAGAAGAGCCGAATAAAGCGAATTAGAGCAATTGCTGATAGGATTTTAAGGGAATACCTGTACGGTTTCTCACTTCAATGGCCGAACGATAGACACCGTTTTTTTCTCTTTCGGCGACAATTTTATCAGCCACGGAAAAGTCAAGACCAAGATTGACTAATTCCGCAACGGAGTAGTAGTTTAAACAACGCCAAGAAACGTCAACTTCTTGGCGAATATCGTAGGCAAAGATAACTAAAGGTTCTAATTTTTTCAGATAATTTTCTGGTAAACCAGCTAGGAAGTGTAATTCTTCTAAATGGGTAAAAATATGTCCTTCGTTACGGACAGAAACGATATCATTGGCATAGACAATCGGCAACCCTAATTTATAAACCAGATCGTTGGTGGAACAACTGTTAATATCAATTTTTTCGAGAGGAGAGAATGACTGTCTAGAATTGGTTCTATTTGCCGAAGCTATTGGATGGGAATTAAGCTGTTGACGGATGTATAAACCCAGTCCGATTTGGGCAAACCAAATTACGATAAAAGACTCTTGTGTAAGGAAAATAAGGGAGATAATTGTCAAGGCAATGCCGACAGATAACCAACTTTGGTTATTGTTTTTTTTGCCAGCATTAGCAATGGCAAGTCCCCCGAAAACTGGGACTAAAGACAGCCAGATCCATTCGGAAGATTCGGGAGGGCGAGGAGAGAGATTAGACATATTTTTTTAAAGAGAATCTAAATATTTTCTGCGTTTTTCTTCGTATTCTTCAGCAGTAATAATTCCCTGATCGTAAAGTTTTTTAAGCTGGAGTAAAGTAGCGGTTTTTTGCTGGGCTGATTCCGGCAGTCCTCGCTCTGTATTGCTGGGGAGATAGTTAGGATTGTATTTAGCATCAAAAGCTTGATCTGACATGATGATTAAACCAATAAATTCAAAAAAAGCAATGATGCCAGGGATAAAAGTCCAGAAGAAAAGTAGATAGAGAACACCTGCCAAATTCTCCCCTAGATAAAACTTATGGATGCCAAGATAACCAAGAAAAAAGGCTAGTAAAGCCGCTATAGTTCTATTTCTCATAATTTTTGAGATTTCCCTAATTTAGCCAAAAGAAAGTATAAAACCACGATGCCTGTCTGTAATTCCAAGAGAGTAATATAACCCTTAACTAGATAATTTAATTCTAGGGAGGAATTAAAGGCAAAAACTAGCACACCCAAGACTAAAAAAGGCAGTAAACGCCAGCCAGACTTGGGTATTTTTATTCCCGTACTGTTAACCTGATTCATGGGCTAATTCTCTAGGTTGGTCTTTTTCGGTGATAGTCGCAAAATCGGGCTTTGTCAAGGGGTGGTTTGATTAACTTTTAGCATCTCAACGAGGATATTATGGGCATCCTTGGCTGATTCTAGGGTGCGCTCAAAAGGTATTCTAATTGTTTGACTCTCCCCTAATTTTTCTACGGCTAAATCCATGCCTTCGGGATCGATGGAGAGCATTTGAGCGGTTTCTGCATCGGTAATATTACCGTAAACTTGAGCGTAGAAAAGCACGGCCTCACCGTGATCTTTGTTCATGTGTTTACAGATGCGATCGCTAATGGCGGGAGTGATAGTTTCAGACATAATATTCCCGAAAAAAATCGATAATAAGGTGGGGACGGATAAAAGCCAGTTCAAATGGGGGGATATTAGCTAGGGTAGCGTAATTAATCGCTAATTGCCAGATAATTTGGGCGTGAGGATGGCGGGTATCAATAATAAGTTTAATATTATTTTCTTGACAAAAAGCTTTAATTGTGCATTGATCTAATTGTCCCACTTATGGTCAATCGGGATAGAGAGTAAGCTCCAGGGCTGCCCGTGCAGTTAAATTGCCTGTTGAGATGAGACAAGAGGCAACAGTAAAGGGATGGGAGAGACTCAGCTAATCTAAGGATAGGGGGTTAAAATGCCTCTTAGCTTAAAACCCCACACTCTGTCCCCACCAACAAACTTTTTCAGTACACCCTATATATTTTATCGTTCACAACCGACAACAGAAGCGGTGTAGGTATTACCAATGTGCTGAATACCATTGACAAAAAGATTGACTAGAAAAGGTTGATCATTTGCCCGTACTGTGGCAGTAATTGTTAAGGGTTTATCGGGTTCGATTCGTACTCCATTAGTATTAAAAAATTCCTCGTTAGTTTGATCGCTATACTTGAGAAACAGCCGGATATCAAAGGAAGCAGCCTGGGGGACAGAAACCGTAACGATAAACCTCTGAAAACTTCTACCCCCCGGAACTGCCCAATCGGTATTCCAATTATTACGAGTTATCGTGACACCGAAAGGACCTGGAACAGTGGGTTGTGAGACAGTTTTCGTAACTTCACTACCTTCACCGCCTAATAGAGAAAGTGGCCGACAATTTTGCGCCGCTGCCGGTAGATGTAAGCTTAATAATACCGCCGATAGACCTAAGTAGAAAAGCACGGCATCACCGTGATCTTTGTTCCTGTGTTTACAGATGCGATCGCTAATGGCGGGAGTGATAGTTTCAGACATAAGATTCTGGAAAAAAATCGATGATAAGGTGGGGACGGATAAAAGCCAGTTCTAAATCGAGGCCAATGGGGGGGGATATTAGTTATAGTAGCCTAATTAATCGCTAATTGCCAGATAATTTGAGCTTGGGGATGGCAGACATCATTAACGAAGGCAGGGGGCGGTCGGCCGTTTTTGTAACGGGGATTTATGCCCCGCTCCCAAAACTTTTCGCCTTAAGGCGAGGTTTTAGACCCGATTTTTTCGATAACAGAGTTTACCCACAGATGGTGGAATTAAACCGATGCTCTGGGGTTGACCCTTCGGCTTCGCTCAGGGTCATTGATATTCTGGTCGGATTTCATCCCCCGCAAAGGTGAGTATCTTGTCGAAAAATCTAGCGGGGGCATTCATTCGACATTTTAGGTAAGATCCAGGGCTGCCCGCGCAGTTAAATTGCTTGTTTAGATGAAACAAGAGGCAACAGTAAAGGGATGGGGAGAGATTCAGCTAATCGGATAGGCGATTAAAATGCCTCTTAGCTTAAAACCCCACACCCGTTCGGACCTCGGCGTGAGACTTCGGTGTGAGACTTCGGCGTGAGCTTTTGTCGAACGCTCAGTAGTTGGCGTTGTCAGATCAGAATATGAAAGATGCAATGCAATCCTTGCTATCAAAGTAATTTCAGTTCCGGTGCTGATTCGGATCATCTTTCAATTTGACAACGCCTTTCCACCTCTTCGACCCCATCTTGCTCCCAAAAATGAGCGGACGATGAGTTAAGACTCTTCCTCACTCTTGATGGCAGGACAAATTGACATCCTCGCCGCCGTAAAACGGACGGCGATTCCCAAACCTCACGATTTGGGTTTCTGCTTGGGGTCCCGAAGGATTTTTCGCACCTGCCTTAACAGATTTACTCTGTTCTGGTCTTATGGTCGCTCTACAGACTGACACCGCAAGCCCTGCGGCCAAAATATTTGGCTCTTCGGTTTGTGTTATGCAATGGACGGGGGTTATAAGGGATGGAACCCTTATAGAGAAAGGCATTTAGCGATTTTTGTCAATTGTTTTTGCTCTAGAGCGAACTAATCAATTAAGTCTCTTGCCAGATAAGGA
>NZ_JAPZQM010000766.1:0-1281 GCF_027530565.1 Microcystis sp. LE19-10.1B
AAATATTATGGAGATTTTTAAAATATGAATGGATTGAATTTAGCGCCTATAAAGACCGAAAGAGCCTCCTCGCTTACGTTAAAAAAGTGCTGGACAATTTTGGAGGCGAGTATGTAATTAATTTTGCCTAGGTACTTACCATCTGTGAGTAAACTGTGTTATACTTAACTTAGCCAATGGTCGAGAATTGTTAGATGCTAGTCGTAGAAGCCAAGTTAAAAAACGGGACACCAGAGCAATATCACCAGCTTGATGAAGCTATCAAAACTTCTCAGTTTGTGCGTAACTCTTGTGTTCGTTATTGGCTGGACAATCAAGGGACAACCCGCAATGATCTCCAAAAACTTTGTGCTGTACTAGCAGACAACAAAGAAACACCTTGGGTTAATAAATTAAACTCACAAGCACGTCAATCGGCTGCTGATAGAGCCTGGCAATCAATTAATCGATTTTACCAGAATTGTCATGCTAAGATACCGGGGAAAAAGGTTTTTCCTCGGTTTAAAAAACATAGCCGTTCGGTTTGTGTTATGCAATGGACGGGGGTTATAAGGGATGGAACCCTTATATAGAAAGGCATTTAGCGATTTTTTTCAATTGTTTTTGCTCTAGAGCGAACTAATCAATTAAGTCTCTTGCCAGATAAGGATTTAGTCGATTTATGCCCCCCTATCGAACCATACCAAGTAACGAAGAACCAAAAAACATAGCCGTTCGGTTGAGTATAAACTAACAGGCTACAAACTATCTGATAATCGACGTAAAATCAGATTTACTGATGGTTTTAAAGCAGGAGAATTTGATTTATGGTGTAGTCAAAAGACATTAGTTTATTATCCAGAACAACAGATTAGACGGGTAAGAGTTGTTAGACGTGCTGACGGTTATTATTGCCAGTTTTTAATTGACGGAGAACGGCAAGAATACCATAAACCGACGGGACAAATAACAGGAATTGACTTAGGGTTAAAGGAATTTTATACCGATGCTCAAGGTAATACTGTAGAGAATCCAGGTTATTTAAGAAAGTCAGAAAAACGACTTCAAAAAGCACAACGACGATTATCTAAGAAATTCCGTAAAGGAAAGAAACAGTCTAAAAACTATCATAAGCAACGGATAAAAGTAGCTAGGCTTCATCTTAAAGTATCAAGACAACGTAAAGACAAAGCAATTAAAGACGCTTTGGCGTTAGTCCAGTCTAATGATCTGGTAGTCTATGAGGCTTTAAAGGTAAGAAACTTAGTCAAAAACCGTAAGCTGGCCAAGTCGATTTCTGAT
>NZ_JAPZQM010000546.1:0-18871 GCF_027530565.1 Microcystis sp. LE19-10.1B
TGAAAATTTTTGCCTCAAACCCTATCGGCGTAAGAACTTCAGGATTTTGTGTCCAGTAGTTCATTGGTATTGTATTGCTTGAACTCAGGCTCTGTAAGACTTTTAGCCATAGCTAGTATGTTTATACGGGGGAAGTCCAGGAATAAAGGAGATTTTTCATGAGTCAAGAGTTAACACCTGCTCTAGAGCCAAAGCGTAAAGGCACATTGGGGGAACAAGTTCGTAAAATTGCCGATCAGCTTCAACAAGATACTGAATTGCAGATTAAAGCGACCTCTCGTATACTAGGAGCCGCCGCTCAGATTAGTGAAAATCACGATCAACTTATTCGTGAGGTTGTTGATATGGTTGAGGAAGATCTAGACAACCAAGCTTGCGTTTATCAGACAATCAACTTCACTGTTGATACTCTTAAGCAGCAGTTTAGAACGCTAAATGAAGCTAAGTATTATTTTGGATTAAAAGCTAATAGTTGGGCAGCTCTTGCTAATAAACTCAACAATCTATCTACTCAAGACTCGATGCCTATTGATTATGACAAGAATTCAATATCAAAACGCTTTGATGTGATTGAAGGTGAGATCAGAGCTATGCGTTCCGAAATAAGTCAGATATTGTTTCTGTTAAAGCTACTTATTCCTGATAAGTCCTCTCTTGATCAATAATGTGGTGGGTTACGGCGAATTTTTAATTATTGGTTAACTGCTTAACTTGTCGTCGCCTAACCCACCCTACATTTAAATTTCGGGTGCTTTTAGGGAATAAAGGGAGAAACTAGGGGTTTTCACTTTAGCCTGTTGCACTAAACTGGGGACGGAATTACGCGCTAGGGCGGTTAATTTATTGGTGGTAGCATCGTAAATCGTCGTCGCCACTTTGGGATAGAGTCCAATGCCGATAATTGGCACTAATAGAGAGGCGATAATAAAGACTTCCCGGGGTTCCGCATCCACTAGGGCATGGTGTTCTTCTAATTCCTTATTTTCCGGTCCGTAGAGAATTTCTCGCAACATGGACAAGAGATAAATCGGGGTGAGAATGACACCGATAGCCGCTAAAAAGACGATAATAACGCGGAAAGTGGGACTATAGGCATCACTGGTGGCAAAACCGATAAATACCATTAATTCCGCCACAAAACCGCTCATCCCGGGCAAAGCCAGGGAAGCGAGGGAACAGGTGGTCCACATGGCAAAAACTTTCTTCATTTTCTTGCCGACACCGCCCATCTCGTCTAACATCAGGGTATGGGTGCGATCGTAGGTACAACCGACCATAAAGAATAAACTCGCCCCAATCAGTCCGTGGGAAATCATCTGTAACATCGCCCCGCTTGTACCAATATCGGTAAAGGAAGCCATGCCAATCAGCACAAATCCCATGTGAGAGATGGAAGAATAGGCAATTTTGCGCTTAAGATTGCGTTGGGCAAAGGAGGTTAAGGCGGCGTAGATAATATTAACTACCCCTAAAATCACCAAAACGGGGGCGAAAACGGCGTGAGCATCGGGTAACATCCCCATATTCATCCGTAAGAGCGCATAACCACCCATTTTAAGCAAAATTCCCGCTAGTAACATATGGGCGGGGGCAGTGGCTTCGCCGTGGGCATCCGGTAGCCAAGTATGGAGGGGGAAAATCGGCAGTTTTACCCCGTAGGCAATCAGAAAACCGGCGTAGAGGAATAATTGCAGTTTCAGGGGGAAATCCTTGCCAGCAATAGTCACCATGTCAAAGGAGACGGTATCGCCATAAAAAGCCATCGTCAGCGCCGCTACAAGGATGAATAGAGAGCCTCCGGCGGTGTAAAGGATAAATTTGGTGGCCGCGTAGAGACGGCGTTTACCGCCCCAAATGGAGAGGATCAGATAGACGGGGACTAATTCTAATTCCCAGACGAGGAAGAACAGTAACAGATCCTGGACGGCAAACACCGCAATCTGTCCCCCGTACATCAACAGCATTAGGAAGTAGAATAGTTTCGGTTTAAAAGTCACCGGCCAAGCCGCTAAGATAGCCAGAGTGGTGATAAATCCCGTTAAGATAATCAGAGGCATGGAGAGGCCATCGGCTCCTAAGGACCATCTTAGGTCAATTTCGGGCAACCATTGGTAACTTTCCACTAATTGCAGATTGGGATTAGCGAAATCGTAACTGGTATAGAAAGCGTAGATAATTAGGGCAAAGTCGATTAATCCCACCGTCAGAGCAAACCATCTCACGGTTTTACCGTCTTTATCGGGAATTATGGGAACTAATAAAGCGGCGACGATGGGAAAAAGGATGATGGCAGTTAACCAAGGAAAGTTCGTTAGATTCATCGGCTGTTTTAATATTTATTTAATTGTCAGAATCGAGAAATTAAGCTAGGGCTTTTTGGCGGTTTTACCGGGGAAAACCGCTTTTTTTCTCTTCTTCTCGCGGTTACAGTTAACTGTACCTAAATCAATCTAGCAATTATTTTCCTGTCTTTGTCTATTAATATTGTTAAGTTTCAAGAGACTTCTGGCCTAATTAGGGTTTGCTAAAAAAGTTTTTCGGTGGGGGCAGGGTGTGGGGTGTGGGGTGTGGGGTGTAGGGTTTTATACCATTAACCCATCCGACAAATAATTGTGCCTCCCTACTTAATCGGGCAAATCAAAGAGAACGCCCGTCATATAACGCTCTGCCCATTCCCAACCAAAGGCTTTTTCTAGTACACGCCGAGTTTTATCGTTTTTCTGCTGTTGACTACAATAATCCCGTTGTCCCTGTAAATAAATGCGCGCTTCTTCCCCAGAAAGAGGCTGACTTTCCCTAGCACATTTGCAGTGAATTGTCAAGAAATCTGTTACTCTTTGTAAAAATTGTCGTTCCTCGGCGGCGGTTTCGGGACGAATAAACAGACAATATTCCGAGAAAATATGACCCCAAGGCGGCAAATCACGAGCTTGAGCGAAATCGACCCCAGGTAAAGCCGCTAAAGCTTGATTATAGGCACTAGAGAGGGTTTTATCGACACTGGTGGGAGAAAGATCCACAATAGCGGCACTGATTCCCGCTTTGCCGGAGACTATATCACATCCAAACATCGGCAGCGGATATTCTGGACGGGGGAACATGACACAGTGAAGTATATCCAAACCATTGCCCAGTTTAGCCAGTTCTAGGTGCATTTTGCGGAACTGGGGGGTTTGATAGCAGCGATTCTCGATAATTAATTTTTCCCCTTCTAAACGTCCCTCCACATAGCCTAAACCTTCGGGTAACTCAAAGGGCGACAAATCAAGATAATTTTCCCAGTGGGACAGAATTGCTGTGGCTAATTGTCCAATCAGGGGATGAAGTAACGGTAAAATTTCAGGGTTGGTAACGGCTATCATAGGTCAGTTATCAGTTATCAGTTATCAGTTATCAGTTATCAGTCATCAGCTTTTTGCTCCCTATCTCCCGTCTCCTGACTCCTGACATCTAAAATCCACTTTACCCCATGGAGCGATCGAGATTAGAACTGGGAAACATAAAATTAACTTTTTGATCCTTCTCCCAATTTACCCTATGGTTAGCAGTGCCGCTCGTCCAAGACCTTCCTTAAAAACCCTCTGGCAAAAGATAGAATCTTCTCCCTTGCCGGAAACCGAGGAATCGATTATTTTAAGAATTCTGGTGCAAGCTTTAGTAATCGTCGGTATTATCGCCACCGATGTGGCTACTGATAGTTATACCAGTATTTGGGCCGTTCCTCTCAGTATTATCGGCGGAATCTGGAGTTGGCGACGCAGGAAAAAGCGCAATATTGGGGCAAAATTTTGTATAGCGATCGGAATGTTGGTAGTGTTGGCGCTATTCTTGGGTGATATCGTTGCGATGCAGGATAGTCGCATTGCCTTAACACAATTATTAATTCAATTACAAATTCTCCATAGTTTTGACCTGCCCCGACGCAAAGATTTAGGGTATTCTATGGTAATCGGTTTAATTCTCTTGGGAGTCGCCGGGACAATCTCTCAAACCCTTGCTTTTGCGCCTTGGTTAATCCTCTTTCTGCTTTTATCCCTACCTACCCTAGTTTTAGACTATCGTTCTCGTTTAGGTTTAGATAATCTCAATCAGAGTCTCCCTTTCTTGGCAAAGAAACCCCCCCGTCTAGCTACAAAAAAATTAGTTTCCCCACAAAATTCTCCCCTTTCTCCCAAACGTTTCGGGATTTTCTTTCTGACAATTCTCCTCTTGGGATTGACAATTTTTGCCCTGATGCCGCGTTTTCCTGGTTATCAAATTCAATCTTTTCCCGTCAATAGTCCAGGAGGTATGGAAAATCAGGATTTTGAACAGGGAGACCGACAAATCGTTAACCCCGGCTATGTGCGCGAGGGTGAAACGGGGAATGGTGGCGTAAATGGCGGTAATAGTCCCACTACAGGGTCAGGACAGTTAGATTCTACCTTTTATTACGGTTTTAACAGCCAAATCAACCAAAATTTGCGGGGAAGTATGACTCCCCAGACAGTCATGCGGGTACGTTCTCAAGCTCCCGGATTCTGGCGCGCCATGGCCTTTGATCGCTATACTGGTCAAGGGTGGCAAATCTCGCGAGATCAAGAATTAGAGGATTTAAATCGCAGTAGTTGGTCCTATCGCTTTTTTGTGCCGTTACCCGCAACCCAAGCAAAAACTCATCAGGTAGTCCAAACTTACAGCATTGTCTCCAGTTTACCGAATATTATCCCTGCTCTTACTTCGCCCCAGTTTCTCTTTTTTCCCACTCGACAGGTATCTCTGGACCGAGAAAATAGCTTAAGGTCGCCGGGAGGATTAGCAGAAGGGCTAACTTATACTGTAATCTCACAAGTGCCAGAACGCAATCGCAGCCAACTGCGATCGGCACCAGAAACCTACCCTAAGTCTATTCTCAAGTATTATTTACAAATTCCTGCTGAAATTGCCCCGAAAGTCCGCCGAAAAACCGAGGAATTGCTGGCAAAATCTCCCACACCGTTAACCTCTCCCTACGAGAAGGCCCTATATTTGGCCCAAGCATTAAAGCAAAACTATGAATTAAAAACCGATTTGCCCTTTTTAGCCGAAAATGAGGATTTAGTCCCGGCCTTTTTGTTTCGTTTTCAGGGGGGTTACGCCGATCATTTTTCCACCGTGTTAACGATTATGTTACGCTCGATCGGTATTCCTGCCCGATTAGCCACCGGTTTTGCCCCTGGCCAGTTTAATCCTTTTACTGGCTTTTATGTTGTCCAAAATACGGACGCTTACGCCATCACAGAGGTGTTTTTCCCTGGTTACGGTTGGTACACTTTCGATCCTATCCCGGGCCACGAATTAATTCCCCCATCCTTTGAGGAAGCGGAACCTTTTAGCGTCCTCAAGCAATTTTGGCAATGGGTGGCCGGATGGTTGCCCTCCCCAGTAACGGGTTTTCTCGGCCTGATTTGGGAAAATGTTATCGTTACTATCGGTCAGTTATTGGCCTGGTTATGGCGCTTTATTTCCGGCAGTCTTTTCGGGGGAATTCTCGGCGGTTTAGTCGGGGTCGTCTTCGCTTACGCTGGTTGGTTAGGATGGGGACAGTTCCATCGTTGGCGTCGGGGTCGCCGGTTAGCAAAACTACCACCAATCGAGCGTTTATACCAGCAAATGTTAGGAATCTTAACAGAAGCTGGTTATGGTAAACATCCCGCTCAAACCCCTTTAGAATACGCCACCGCCGCCCGCAGCGTCCAACCGCCGCCAGTGGCGAATATTATCGAGGAGATTGCTTGCGCCTACGTTGATTGGCGTTATGGCGGGAAATCGGCTAATATCGAGAGATTACGCCAACGTTTTCGAGAATTTGTCAAGTTGGTGAAAAAGTGAGCTTGAGCCTATAGTTAGGGTTTGCGGCAAAAAGTTTTTCAGCAAATCCTAAATAATTAGTCTTTAATAACTGGATTTAGTATTACTTGGCGATCCTTTGATAAATGGCGATCGCATTGCGCTAATCCGATGGCTTCGACTAAAATAAATATGCTAGGATTGGGGTAATTTATCTGGATCAAGTTATTCCCTAGCCTAAATAAATACTCATTCCTCCACTGACAAGATATCATCATGGATCTACCAGCCTTTGATCATAACCTTCATCAGTCCGATACTACCCACACTTTACATACTCATGCGGATTCGTCGCTGGATTTGCACGACCAGCAAGATTTGTTAAACGACCCTAATTTGGGAGTTCACCACGATCCCTTTGTCCCATCTAATATCAGCATTTATGAGCCTCATCATATCCATAATGCTTTTGAGCATCAGGGTTTAGCAGATTATCAACCCCATCACGCTAATGGTTTATTAGACCATCAATATTCTCAAGTTGATCATCCTTCTCATTTTGATCAAGGTTTTGAGAACCAGCACTTAGCAGATTATCACCCTCATCATGCTAACAGTTTCCCAGACCATCAATATTCCCACGCAGATCATACTTCCCATTGGGATCATCTTTCACAGCGATCTGGTTCTGAGACGGCTTCTGAGTTATTAAGTAAAGCCAATGAACTGGAGAAAAAAGCTAACGATAGTTTAAGTCGTTCTCAGAGTCACAGTAAAGAAGCCGATTGGCATCGTGAGCATAAAAACCAGTCAGATGCCTCTAGTCATGGGAAAGAAGCCCAAAATGCGATGGCTGAATCTGAGAAATATCAGGCGGAAGCTCAAAAGTTAAGGGAACAGGCGAAAAAAGTCTAGAGGGTTATTATGAAAGGTAGCTTTTAGACTGTCGCATTAGAGAGCAAAAACCTTGACTTTTACCTTATTTCTGATAGCCCAGGACAGGATTTTTCTGTATTACTGGGGTTGACTAAGACTAAATTAAAGTTACAAAAAACCATTATGGAGGATTTAGAAATATGTCTTGGATGTATGGCTTAAGCTTATTAGCATCAAGCGGTATTAATGCTTGGTCAGCATCAGAAAATCGTAAATCTTCTGAAAGTATCAGTCGGCTAAATCGGGATTCTTCCGAAGAAATTGCTCGATTAAGTAGAAAGCATTCCGCAGAATTGCAATATAATCAATTAAAATTTTCCGTATTGCAACAAAGAGAAAATCAAGAATTTCAAAGAGAATTAGCTGAACTTAACCACGAAAGAGCGAAGGAAATTGAGGCTTTTCGGGCGCAGGTTAACTTTGCGATTAATCAAAAAAATCTGGATTTTCAAAAATGGCGTTTTGAGCAGGAAAAGAAGATTCAGTATGATATTTTGCAGTTACAGCAAGATTTTCAGCGTGATTTGACCCAAATTCAGCATCAAAATGCTTTAATACAAATGCGGGAAAGGCTTAGGGAAGATAAATCGCCTATTCATAATCCAGCTTTTGATATATTGGAAAATTCTTTTGCCCATCGGGTGATGCCTTTACAGGTGTTAATTTCACCGCCGCAACTAAATTATGATCCCAAAACAGGAAAACCCTATATTTCTGGCGTTGAAGATACTTTAGCGGAAGAAATTCATCAGTTTCTTCGCCAGGGTTATGCTGGTAATCAAAAATGGCCTGTTCAATTCTTAAATGGAAATTGGATTTCTAATAGCCAGGGTGGAAATGCGGCTTTATTATCTCTGCATTCACAGTTGAAAAACATTCCTGTTTTAATCTTGGATACAAAAATTCCCTTCGACGAACTAAATTTCAGTGTGGGATATTGGTTTAGTGGTGATGTTTCCTTTACTCGCTCTTCCATTTTATCGAGTCAATCCGTTTCTCATTTGCTTCATGAATCTGCTAAAAAAAGAGCCTTGAAATGGGAAGAAAAACGAGAAAAAATTAAGGCTAGTGGTAAAGATGAAGCATATATTAAGGCTTTAGGGAAGGTCGATGAGGAAAATTTACAGATTTATTACCAAGAGTTAGCAGAAATTGCTGAGTTAAAACAAATTGGTGTTACCGATTTACCCATTCGCAAGGAATACAAAATCACCGAAGAAGACTACAAAACATTTTATCGATATTTGGCGGTATGGCATTGTTTAGCGATCGGGCTTTATGCTGACATTCTCTTTTTGGGTAATTCTTGGGAAAATACTCCTTTATTGCCTAGTTTAATTCCTTATCTGTTAGAAAAATATCGGGATAACCCTCTGTTAACTTCGGAGTTTTGGCAGGAAGCCATTTCCAGCATTGTGAAGGTTTACGGAGAGTTCTATAATAGTTTGAGGTCGGATTTTGCCTATTGTGGCCATGAAATTCGGATGGAGTTAGCGTTATCTTTAGCTAATTTACCAAGCGAGTATCGGTGTTTGGCTTTAGAGCAAGGTAATAAGGCTTTTTCAGATTGGTTACGAGCTAATGATGCGCCTTCGGACAAGGTTTTTGATCTCGACAATGACGCTGATTGTCAGCTTTTGAAACGGATTATTTATCAAGAAGATAAGCCGTTTTTGGAGTCTTTAAAGTTATTGTTAGATAAAGTTAAGGATGTCGATAGGATTGATGGAAGTCAAAGCGCAGGGGTTAAGAGTCTTATAGCTGGTTGGGAGTTTTTGGATAGGTTAGGTATTATTTCAAATGTATCAATGATGGAGTTCGAGAAATCACCAAAGATTACAGATCCAAATCCTAAAAAATGTGATATGCTTAACCAAGCAAGCATATCTCACGAAACAGTTACTAGGAGAGAGACAATGGGTAATCAGAATTCGTCCGTTAATTTAGAGGCAACTGAAGTTCGTCTTTGGTTTGCCGATAAACTGGATCAAATACGTCAAACTTTAGTTGCATCAGAGCAACAGGCGGCACAAGCATCGGGAGAGTTAGCACTATCGGCTCTAATAGATAATTTGCGTAGGGAAGTTGATAAACTGAAAAATGCAAAATTTCGTTTCTTGATTATTGGAGATTTTAATCGTGGCAAAAGCAGTATTCTGAACGTTTTATTTGGTCAAGAATTGCTACCAATGGGGGTCACTCCTACTACTTCTATTCCTACTTTTATTCAATACGGTGAACAAGAAAAAGTTATAGTGTACAAAAAAGATGGTACACAGGAAAGCATGAGCCTAAAGGACTATCAACAGAAATATACTTTTAACTCAAAACAGGTAAAAGATAAAATCAAAAATATTTTTAAAACAGTTGATAATTGGCTAAACTCTTTAGAAAAAGCTGAAATTTATTACCCAATCGAATTGTTATCGAGGGGGGTAGAGTTTATTGATACAGCAGGGCTGAACAGTTCGGAGGCTGAAGATAGAAAAACGTTGTCGTACATTCCTGAATGTCATGCAATTCTATTTGTTTTAAGTGCTCACCAGCAGCTTACTGCCAAAGAGCAAGCTTATCTAAACACACATATTAAGGATAAAGTAGGATCAGTATTCTTTTTGATAAATCAATGGGAATTAGTCCCAGAATCAGATAAAGAAGAAATACATGAGGCTTTTGTCGAAAGATTATCTGACTGTTTAACAGCAAAAGAAAAAGAAATCGAACAAATGTGGGAGGATACCATATTTGACGTATATGCTCGTACAGCTTTAGAAAAACTAAAAGGGAGAAACTCTCTCGATGGAACTGGATTTATACAATTCAGCACGAGACTTGACCAGTTTTTGATTCATGAACGATTAATTGCTGAACTATTGCCATCTCTTCAAACGGCAACATCCGTTACGAATACAGTAACTAAGACTGTTGAGGAGAGATTGCTTGTTCTTAATGAGACGGTAAAGTCTTTGGAAGAAAAAATCAGAAAAGTTAATCCTCATATTAATGTAATGAAGAGAATTGCTAAAGGGCTAAGAACTCAGGCTATTAATAACAAGAATTCTTGTATTGCACAAGTTGGGGGAGACTATCAGAGTTATTTTAGTCAAATACTAAGCAAAATCGAAACTGATTTCATCATGCCGCCAGTAGCAGGTCTCGGAGAGAATCAAAAAGAGAACTATAAAAAACTATTAGAGAAAAAACTCCAAGAATACCAGCAAGAGAAACTTGGTGGGTGGGAAAAAATAAGTGCGGGTGTCGTAGCCAATACTTATCTTGAGTTAACTGAGTTGTTTAATGAAGAAAATAAGGAATACGACAAGGAAAGACAAGAAATTAAGGAAATTCTTGAAGGAAAAGACCTTAATATTCAAAATCAATCTCAGTTATCAACTTATCAAACTGGTTCTACTCCAGAAAGTTCTCTAAAGGTAATTGATGCTAGTGCAACTGGAAAAATGATCTTGGCTGGATCAGCCGCTACTGTCGGTACAATCACAGCAGGCGTTGGACTGGCTACGGCTGCGAACGTTTATCTTGGCACTCATATACTGTTAGCGGCTGGGTTGGCTGTAACACCAATAGGAGCGGCTTTATTAGCTGTTAGTGTTGTAGGTGGTGGACTTGCAACTTGGTGGGGACGACGTTCGGAAATCGATAAATTTCAAAAAGGAATGCAACAACAATTAGCTAAAGAATTCCAAAGATTGCTTGAGCCTGAGCAAATATCGGGTATTAAGGAAGCTATTGGGAATTTATTTGTTGGTTTTGAGAGTTATGCCGATCAACTAAAAGATGACGTTGAATCTTTGGAAAGTTCTCTGAATAACTTACTGGAATCCAAAAGGAGTAAAGAAGTTGATGCTCAAGCTGAAGCAAAACGTTTAGAAGCCTTGAAAGCAGATATTTCTGCCCAATGGGAAACTATTAATGTCAAATATACGGAGATAGCTACAGCTAAAAAATAAGTGTATTTTCGTAATTGTTTAAGCGTAGTTTACTAAAATTGTTATTTAGCGGACTACGTTTTTCTCTATTAATTCAAGGGCTTATATTCAAAATGAAATCTGTAATTGGAACTTCAAACACTCTTAAAACAGCTTGCCAATTTCTTGATCCCCAAGAACATCAACAACTTATTAAAGATGTAGAATCGGTCTGTGAACAACTTGTTAATCCTAATTTTAGGATAGCTATGCTTGCCCCCTTTAACTTTGGTAAATCCACCCTAATTAATGCTCTATTAGGTCAAAATATAATGCCTGTCAAGATGGTCAGAACAACTGGCACAGTGATCAGAATTAAATACGGAAAAACTTTAACTACAATTATTACCTTAAAATCAGGTGAAATTATTAGAAGCAATGACACAGAAATCCTCAAAGAATTTGCCGTATTAAACAAAAAAGGACAACGAAGAGAAGATGTTGGCTCTGTAGAAGTTTTATGCCCTCATTTCCTATTAAAAAACGGAGTAGAACTGCTGGATTTACCTGGGACAAATGATAGAGAAGCACAAGATGTTTTAGTTCGTGATCAATTATTACAGGTTGATTTAGTCATCCAAATATTAAATGCAAGACAACCCTTTACTCAAGGTGAGCAAGACACTTTAAATCAATGGTTGATTGAAAGGGGAATAAAAACAGTTATTTTTGTTCTGAATCGTATGAATGAAATAGAAACCCAAAAGGATAAAAGTGAAATATATGATGATGTAGTCTCAACAATTAAATTTTTCAAACCTGATTTACCAGAAGGGCTAAAAAAGCTATATTGTGTTGATGCACTTCCTGCCCTAGAAGCAAAACAAAACAGGAAAAAATGGCAAGTGTTCAAAAGTGGCATCATTGATTTTGAAGTTAGTTTATTGACTATCATCTCATTGCATAAAAAAAGAACAAGTCAAACTAGGTTCCTTCGTGTAATTACTATGGCAAGTAAAGTAAGATATATATTGAATAAGCAAGCTCAAGAATTAGCTATAGAAGTTTCAAATGCTGAAAATATCAGAAATCTTGCTATTGAGAAGGGAAAACAACAAGAAAAATCACTAAAAGAAGAATTCTCAAAAAGAGTAGAAATTTATCAAAATTGGCTGTACTTAAATACTCTTGTTGCAAGCTATGAAATAGAGGCGGCAAAAACTTTAGAAACTAAAGGTTTTTATGACTGGCAAGATAACAAGTTTAAACCTACTATTTTAGATTATACTCAAGCTATAGAAAAATGTGTCAGCAAGGCTTGTAAAAAATTTCAAAAAAGTAATTCTAATCGTATTAATATTTCATTTCCTGAGTATCCAAAAGTCTCATTACCTACTCGTCAGGATAGAAATGCGGGACAGTGGATTGGTGACATCTTTAACGGTGGTGCAAATAGAAAAAAATTAGACCAAGAATATGAAAATAAGAAGTGGCAGGCTTATAAAGATGCTGTCCATAGCTATTTGTCTGAATTTAGTAAAAGTAACTTAGCTTCTCTAAATGAATATGAAAAAAATGTTCATCCTTTAATCACTTTTTCTATACCAGCAGAGTCTCACGAATTTATTGACAAACGTAATGACTTAAATTCTCTAAATTCTTCCATTGATTCAATTCAACATATAGAATCGCAAAAAGCTGGAATAAATAGATATAAATTAAAAATATTGGAACTTTTCAAGGTATTTATAATATTTTGGAATAACTGGTTTTTACATTTTTTAAAATAATGGCTAAATTAAGTATATAAAGTTTTAGCTGGTTAGTAAAAACAATCGAATAGCTATGTTATCCCGACTCCCTTGAAAAAGAGGTTCTTCCGAACTTACACTGTAGAAAATTCCCCAAGCTCCCTCTCTGTCCAGCAATGCTCTAAAGTTGATAAATATCAATCTAACAAAAACTCAAAGCCCTATTGTACAAGCTTTACAAGCATAAGTTGTTGATAGTTTTGCATGACAGGTTCGGTAGAGCCGAAAAAGAGAGAGCTAAGGGACCTGCGCTTTGATAATGTACCTTTTGGGCGAATGCAGTTCGCCCCTACATTGTGGACAAAATCCGTTACTGTAGGGGCGCAAAGCTTGCGCCCTCCGATCGATTGGGATATTATTCCCACGCAAGTCCCTAACCGAAGTCCGGTCGCAAATCACTTAGTCCTACGTCCTACTATGTCCTAGCGCCGACCACCGGAATCTAACTCAGACCGTAACAAATCTTTACAAAACTCTAACTTTTCCCTGGTACATTCTTCAACCGGCGTTGCCAGTCCCTCCCGAATGGATTCTCGCATCCCCGGAATTGAGAGGAGATATAACGTTTCTTGTACCGATTTCCAATCCCCTTCAGATAGCAAAACTGCATTACCATCGCATCCCTCAATAATAATGGGTTCGTGGGAAACAGTCACTGAATCAATCAAATCCTGCAACTTTTGTTGAGCCTCATTAACCGGGATCATAACCCCTCCTAATTGTTTTCTACCAGTGCCGAAAGAAAATCCTCCGATAATCCTAGCGCCAATTACCCAAACCTGACTCCATTCGTAACTATCTCGGTGCTTACCCTAACGGCACTGGTAAGGCGATATTCTGACTTCATTCCAAACGACAAGTTTAAACAAATCTAAGCGCTTTCCTCACTAGATAATCGTCCTTCAATCGGTTCGTATTCATCTTCCAAGAGCCAGAGTTGAGCCTCTTCATAATCTGGAAACGCCTTGACGAGACGGTACTTTTCAGCAGGATCAAAAACATAACACCCCCTCGCCTTATCGATCAACACTAGCAGGATATAGGGAGGGGACTGCATGGAATCCACCCAAACTTCTAGGAAGCGCCAATTATCCTTCACTAGGTCGGGTTCGAGGAATTGCGTGATATTGGTTGTTTGCATTAATCTTAACCTCGCCGTAGAATAAAGAAGACTTTAAACCATCTGGGCTAATTCGACAACCAATCGCTTCGGCAAAGAATAGCCCATAGCGCTCATAGTTTCGAACATTGCCCGTGTATTCACCCCTTTCCATGATAGCCTGAATAACTCGTAGCATTGTATCTTCATCTTTAAACACATGAATAGCTCGTCCTCGTAACAGTAATCTCCGTGATTGTGGAGTATTCGGTAAATGTTTAGAAATATGCTTAGCGTCAAGAAAAATCTCGCGATTAATTCCGCTCATAATGGTTAGACTTCAAGGTCTCTAATAATTGCTGGAATCGGCAGGCCGTCTTCCGCTAAAGCCGCAATATAACCGGCAATAGCCTCTTTTATATTAATCAAGGCTTCTTCTTTCGTTTTTCCTTGACTAACACAGCCTTTGAGACTTGGACAATCCACAATCCAATAGCCGTCTTCGTCTCGATATACAATGACTTGCCTCATTTTTCCACTCGCTTTTTAAGAAGTGTTAATAATTACCCCTAATCATAGCAAGCAACTCAGCCAAATTTATTTACCGTTCCTGCATTAGCCTTCCCCCCAACGTCATCTCTAGATTTAGCCCCGGCGCTGGAGAATACTTACACTAGCGGCGTTGGTTTTTCGCAACCAAAGTAAATTACATATCTTAAATTGAGAGTAACTAAACTTGACAATCGGTTTAACAATGCGCTAGAGTAACTGAAACTTCTAGACTGTAACGCTGGCGGAAGGGAGGCTATTAATTTCGACTAAATTTCTTTACTACTAAACTAAGAAAATATAATTATGACAAACTATCAAACAGAAATTAAAATCAAAGTTCCTTTAGATGTTGCTCAAACTTATTGGAATGCAACGGAAGAAGATCGTCAAAAAATAGCAGAAAAAATCGCTTTTTATGTTCAATCTTCAAATTTATCTAGAAAAGAATCTCTGGACAAATTATATAAAACGATGGATACTATTGGACAAAAAGCACAAGAGAGAGGATTAACCCTTGAAATTTTAGAATCTCTCTTAAATGAAGATAACTAAACGCTTTGTTCTCGATACCAATGTTATTATCAGTTAATATCGAGAGTTTACGCCAACGTTTTCGAGAGTTGCTCAAGCTAGTGAAAAAGTGAGCTTGAGAGCAGTTATCTTAATGGTGAGGTAGGAAGTTTTCGTTTTGGGGAGTCGATCGCCGGTCGTCCATAGCAAATTAGGTTACACTTTATCTTGATGAGAAAGGCTATAAACAAGACTATGTTAAGAAATGTAACCAAGGCCGAAACCCTTACTGTTGCCTTGTCTGCACAGTTAACTTTATTTTTGTCCGACTACCGATAATTCTCAGCCAGCAATTTAAGTAGGGAGGCACAATTATTTGTAGGATGGGTTAGCGGTAGCGTAACCCATGCAGGCGTTGGGTTTCATGCTTCAACCCAACCTACGTTCATCTTATATTTAATTCCACCCACCCACTTATAAGCAGATCAATGTCATCTTGTCAAGTATTTGAACAATCAATTCAGATTAAAGCTAGTGCCACGACGGTAGAGCGTTGTATCACGGATTTAGAGTTAATGCGTCGTTGGTTGAATCCATTGTTAGTTTGTGAACCTATCGGGGATTGGAAGACCGATATCGGTGGGAGAAGTCGTTTTTTGATTCAAATTCCCCTAATTCAGCCAACGCTGAAAAGTACGGTGATTGAGAGAGAACCGGGGTTAATTGTCTGGCAATTTGAAGGCTTTTTTCGTGGTTGCGATCGCTGGGAATGTCAACCCAATGATGGCGGCACTTGTCTAATCAATCGTTTTGAGTTTGCGATTCCTAATCCGGTTGTGGGGTGGGGATTCCAGCAATTCGCCGCTAAATGGACTAAAAAGGATATGGAAGCGCAATTAAGACGCTTAAAACGAGTAGCCGAGGAAATTTATCTACTTTCAGCAACAAGTTAAGCTGATGGGGTGGTAAGCGGGGGGTTTTGGGGATGGGAGAATACCCTCGCCCCCGACAGCTAACCCCCGATCCCTAATCGATCGAGATCGACTGGGGACCGTTGCCATTATCCTGATTATTGTCGTTAAAACTGACTAATCCCTGCTGTTCTAACCATTTTTTGAGGGGATCGTCCGAGAGTTTCAAGCGCAGTAATCCAGAGGCAAAACCACCGAAAAAAGCGATCGGTTGTTGAATCAGTTCTTTAACAACGGGTTGTAATTCATCGAGAAACATCTTATTCTATCTCCTGATATTGTCACACCTATCAATGTTAAGTTAATTGAAGTGATTCTGTAAGACTAGCATGACTGAAACTCCCAACACGGTGAAAAAATCTTTCCGGCTAACCCCGTTTATTTTCCTAGGAATACTGCTCATCTGGCTAGGAATTAGGTTAATTGCTCCCGATAGCGTTAGTTTATTCGCCGGTACTCGTCCCGATTATTTGGGAGTCAGGGAGGGTAAACTGGCTCCTTGTCCGGTCACTCCTAATTGTGTTAGTAGTCAGAGTCAGGATCAGGCTCATGCGATCGAACCCCTTAGTTATCAGGGTAGCGGCGAAGAAGCGATCGAGCAATTAGCTAAAATTATCGCCTCCCAACCGAGAACTAAAATTATTAGCCAAGATAGTAACTATCTCTACGCCGAATTTAGCAGTCAATGGATGGGATTTGTCGATGATCTGGAATTTTTTCTTAATCCTAGCAAAAATGCGATCGATGTTCGCTCGGCCTCCCGGTTAGGAGAATCGGATTTAAATGTCAATCGAGAACGAGTGGAAACCCTGAGAAAACTCTTTTCAGTGATCAGTAATCAGTAAACGGTGAACTGACTCGGAGAATAATATAAGAAAAATTATGTTTCGTCCCCAACCGATACCAGCAAAAGCAGGACAGGAATCCGTCTGGGATTATCCTCGTCCCCCGCGCCTAGAATTATCGCCTAAACACCTAAAAATTATCTTTAATGGTGTGATAATTGCCGATACTAAAAGCAGTTATCGAGTTCTAGAAACCAGTCATCCTCCAGTTTATTATCTACCGCCCCAAGATATTAAAATGGAATACCTGCAAGCCACAGCAGAAAAGTCTTTTTGTGAGTGGAAAGGTCTAGCGGGATATTACAATATCACCGTTGGCGACCAACAGGCAATTAACGCCGCTTGGTATTATCCGGACCCAACACCAGAGTTTCAGGCAATTAAGAATTATCTGGCTTTTTATCCTGCCAAAATGACCGCTTGTTATGCCGACGGCGAATTAGTACAACCGCAGCCTGGCAACTTTTACGGGGGATGGATAACCTCCGATGTGGTTGGTCCGTTTAAAGGCGCTCCCAATAGTTGGGGCTGGTAATCACGTTAAGTAAGTAGGGTTTGCTGAAAAAGTTGATTGGTGGAGTCAGGAGTCAGGAGATTATTTTTATTTATTCTTCCCACACCCCACACCCCACACCCCACACCCCACACCCCACTTCCCCAAAACCCCACTTCCCACTTCCCACACCCCACACCCCACACCCCACACCCCACACCCCACTTCCCCTTAACTCCTAGTTTCTACTTTTTACGAGAAATTATGACCATATCCCAACCCGATCTAGAACCCACTTGGATGACGATTATTCGCCTCTTGCGCTGGGATAAACCCGCCGGTAGGTTAATTTTGATGATTCCCGCTTTATGGGCGGTATTTTTGGCGGCAGAGGGGGTGCCGCCACTACCCTTGATCGGGGTGATCGTTTTGGGAACTTTGGCCACTAGCGCCGCCGGCTGTGTGGTTAACGATCTTTGGGATCGGGATATCGATCCACAAGTCGATCGCACTCGTAACCGTCCTTTAGCGGCCAGAGCTTTATCGATCAAGGTTGGTTTGATTATCGCTCTAATTGCTTTCTTTTGTGCCGCAATTTTAGCTTTATATCTCAATTTCCTGAGTTTTTGCCTATGTGTGGCCGCCGTTCCCTTGATTATCTGCTATCCCCTCGCCAAGCGTTTTTTTCCTGTACCCCAATTGGTTCTTTCTCTCGCTTGGGGTTTTGCGGTTTTAATCTGTTGGAGTGCCGTCACCGGGTCGTTAAATAGCAATACATTTATATTATGGGGAGCGGTGATTTTTTGGACATTGGCATTTGATACTATTTATGCTCTGTCCGATCGAGAGGATGATCTCAAGGTTGGTATTAACTCTAGTGCCATATTTTTCGGCAAATACGCCCCGGAAGCCGTGGGGGTCTTTTTTGCCCTAACAGTGGGTTTATTGGCTTGGGAGGGGCAAAAAATGCAGTTATCAGCCTTTTTTTGGCTAGGGTTGGTTCTAGCTGCGATCGCTTGGTTGCGTCAATACCGGCTGTTACGTCAATCGGATTTACCTAAACCAGTTTATGGTCAAATGTTCGGTCAAAATGTTTGGGTCGGTTTTATTTTATTAGCGGCTATGATTGGGGGAAGTTTGTATTAAAACTCCCCCAAAAATGTCCCTAGAGTCAGTAACTAAGCTCTTCCTAATTTAAATTGCTTGTTGAGACGAGGCAAGGGGCAAGAGCCAAAAGGCAACCCCCCCAACCCTAGTAGGGTTGATTCATGAATCAACCCTACCTTGAATCAACCCTACCTTGAATCAACCCTACTAGCAGGGGGGGCGAGGGAAATTCGGCTAATCTAAGAATAAGCGGTTTAAATACGTCTTAGCTTATTTCCTATTCTGAATCTGATAATCCCATTACCGTAGCTGATGCGGGTTCACCAGTCATCAAAGCTACCCGTCTTTGAAAATTTTTCTCCACAGCAATGCAGGTATTTAATGGATCTAAAATACCCTTTCTGATTTCCCTTTCCCAAGAATAATTTCTTTCTCGGTGTTTAAATCTTGATAATTGCTGGGTGAAAACAGTAACCACTTGATAAATGATTTTTAAATCGTAAAGAGAGTCAATTTGAGAAATTTTAACCGCTAAAGCCCGAAATTGACGGGATATTTCTTGGGCTTGCTCTTGACTACAGCCATGGTCATGATGATAATAATTAACTACTTCTGCCATGTACTGAGCGTGTTTAGCGGCATTTTGAATACTAAGTAGGTGGGTGGAATTAAATATAACTGAACTTCCCCCATACATATATACCACAATAGCTGAAAACCCTTATCCATCAATGGATGCACCCCCTTAACTTATCTTAATGTACCCATGTAATTTGTAACATTTCTTAATGGACAAGAATTCTCTCCATTTGC
>NZ_JAPZQM010000116.1:0-4912 GCF_027530565.1 Microcystis sp. LE19-10.1B
CCCTTATAGAGACAGACATTACCGCGATTTTTGTCAATTGTTTGCGATCTAGAGCGAACTAATCAATTAAATCTCTTGCCAGATAAGGATTTAGTCGATTTATGCCCCCATATCGAACCATACCAAGTCCCGAAGAGCCCAATATCGAGATGATAACAGTCATTTAAAAGACCAAATTGTTGAAATATCTGCCACTAATGTTGACCTGCAAAAAGAATTAGATTCTTTAACTTCAGAAATGCGGAATTTAACTGAAGAAAAAGCCAAAATTACGGCGGAGCGAGAGAAAGTTATTGCTGAATTAAAGCAGATCGAAATGGAAGTAAAAGTGGCAGCCCATAATGTCCGTAGTACCAAGTCTGTATATGGAAAGCTAACTATTTTATGGACTTTAGTGAAATCTCTATTTCTCGATGATAACTGGGAAGATTTTGGTTCGATAGATAATAACTT
The DNA here is from genome assembly GCF_027530565.1 of Microcystis sp. LE19-10.1B. Classification (NCBI taxonomy): domain Bacteria; kingdom Bacillati; phylum Cyanobacteriota; class Cyanophyceae; order Chroococcales; family Microcystaceae; genus Microcystis; species Microcystis sp. LE19-10.1B. The sequence goes on from NZ_JAPZQM010000116.1 coordinate 454, forward strand.
GCCCTCCGATCCTGACCGGCCACAAATGGGGAGTGGTCAGTCAAATATCAACAAATCTTTGCTAGATAAATAAATCAGTTAAGGAGTAAAATCAATCATGTCTAGAATCAGTAAATTAATTGCTAACCTAGAAGATTTGCACCAGCAGGATCTAAAAAATGCCGCCCAAGTTTACGGAATTACGGCCACGTTGACTGTCCGCTTGCAAGAAGTTTTAAATAGTTTAAGCGAGCAAAATTTGAATATTGCCCATAAGTCTTTGCCTGAAGGAAATTTAACTAAAGATGATATTATCTCCCTTTACGGTAACTATAATAATGCCTATAAAGCCTATAAAGAAGCCTACAATATTAAATGCTCAAAGGGATGGGAGGCATTTTTGCAAGCGATTCATGGTTTAAAACCTCCCGGTCTTTCTCTTAGTTTAGAGCAGCGCGTCGAACAGTTAGAGAAAACGGTAAAAACCTTAGTGGAAATTCTCCTCGATAAAACTTAACTCCAACTGAACTTAATCCGCGGGACTGTCTTTTTGGATTAATACCTCACCAGCGATTAAACGTTGGGCTGCCAACAGCAACACATCCTCAATATAGGGCTTGACAAAATAACCTTTTGCCCCTTTAGCTGCGGCGAGATGCTGCATTTTTTGCGACCCTCGCGAGGTAATCATCGCTACTGGTATCCCTTGAAGTTGTTCATCCTCTTGCAGACGAGAGAGCAATTCTAACCCATTCAGGCGAGGCATTTCGAGATCGCAGAGAATCAGATCACAAGCTAATCCAGCCCGTAATTTTTCCCATGCTTCTAAACCGTCTCGGGCCTTTTCAATGCGATAACCAGCTTTAACCAAAGAAATCGCTAACATTTCCCGCGCCGTTACCGAATCATCGACAATCAAGACCCGAGGAGTCGATTGTGCAAAGAAATTAGCGGGATTACTGTCAATAATCGTTGTATCGGGGGATCAAGACGGGTTAGGAGTCGCTTTAATACTATTAGCTAGTAACACTTCCCCCGCAATCATTCTTTCAGCTGCCGAGAGTAAATCTCTTTCCGTGTAGGGCTTGGTAAAATAACCACTAGCCCCTAATGTCGCCGCCACCTGACGATGACGTTCCGCTCCTCGGGAAGTCAATAAAGCGACGGGAATCGAGGCTAATTGGGGGTCTTTTTGCAAATTATAGAGTAATTCTAGGCCATTCATGCGGGGCATCTCGATATCGCAGAAAACGATATCACAGGGCAAACCGCCGCGTAATTTTTCCCAAGCTTCTTGACCATCCCGGGCCTGTTCCACACGATAACCAGCTTTACTAAAGCTTAAAGAGAGCAATTCCCGGACAGTAATCGAATCATCGACAATCAGAACCATAGCCCCCGATTTTTGCCTAGTTTTCACCGCTACGGGGGGGAGAGGTTGGCGCCAAGGACCACCGTTATCGGTACGCAGACGACCCCTGGCGATGTCGATTAACTCTAACACATCGCCGATCGGCATCACCGTACCATCGCCCAAAACCGTCGCCCCAGCAATCCCAGCCGTTTTCGGAATCGGTCCTTCGATCTGTTTGATGACGATTTCCAGTTCACCGATCACTTGATCCACCTGTACTGCGAGGAGATTATTACCACCGCGCAGGATCACGATCGAAAAAGAGTCTTGCTCCTGTTTGCCAGTATAAAAACTACCGCGACTTAGTTGCCGATTGTAGGAAAGCAATTCGCTCAAGGGTTGGAAGGGTAGTAAAGTATTTTGCCAGACAACGCAGCGCCGTCCCTCCCTATCCATTTGGATATCGCTGGACCGGAAATCCTTCATATCTTCCACTCCGTCCATGGAGAACCCGATGCGCGCATGATTACTAACACAACAGAGGGCCTTACAGATACTCAGGGTTAGGGGTGAACGGATGGTAAAAGTGCTTCCTTTGCCCAGTACCGAGTCAATAGTAACGGTCCCGCGCACATCGATTAAACTGGTCTGCACCACATCTAAACCCACCCCACGACCAGCAAAATCATCGGCCTGATCTTTGGTACTAAAACCGGGGTGAAAGAGGAGTTTATAGACTTCTTGGGGACTGAGGTGTTCAGCTTCCTGATCGCCGATCAGGCCTTTTTCGATCGCCTTGCGTTTCACCTGATCAGCATCAATACCGGCCCCATCATCACCAACGGTGATCACGGTTTGATTCCCCTGTAGGAATGCCCGGACAGAGATGGTCCCGAGGGCAGGTTTCCCTTTGGCCATGCGTTCTTGGGGTGATTCAATGCCGTGGGTGATCGCATTGTTGACCAGATGGGTCATGGGACTATTGAGATGTTCGAGGATCATCTTATCGATGAGAACATCACCCCCTTCCACTTTTAATTTGGCTTGTTTATCGAGTTTCAGGGAAATATCGCGAATTGCCCGGGGTAGGCGTTCGGCGGCTTGACTAAAGGGAACCATGCGCGATTTGGTCATCCCTTCCTGTAGTTGGGTGGTGGCCTGTCGCAGACTGCGCGTCACCTGATCGGTTTCATCGACGACAAATTGAAGATCAGAGGCCGATTCTCGCACTCGTACGATCAATTCGATCATCTCTTGGGATAATAAATGGAAATCGGTAAAACGGTCGATCTCTAGGGCATCTAGTTCGCCGGCCATGGCCGAATCCCCCTGATTTTCTCCCTGAACTCTACCGTAACCGATGGCACCACCGGAATTGCGACTAGCCAGTAAAGCCCCTTCTAGGAGGCTTCTTTCATAGAGATCCTGCATCCGACTGCCCACATCACCCAGATGTTGGACGCAGGTTAGCAAATTATCTAAAAAGAGACGCAGGCGATCCTGTTCCTCTTCAAGGCGATTGCGTTTAACCACCAGTTCCCCGATCAGATTGCTGAGGTTATCCAATTGTTTGATCGGCACCCGCATCGTCTGTTCAAAAGCTTTACTGACAAGGGGACGCAGGTTTTTTGACCCGACCGGTGAACTGAAACTGGCCGCCGGATTTGCTGCCATCACCTGATTGGTTTCTTCGAGGAGTTTTTCTAAATCCCTGAATTCATCCTCTGGGAGGCTTTCTGGCGCAATTTCCAGTGATTCTAACCCTTGCAGAGGTTCCGCCGCCGCCACCGGGTCCACTGCTGGGGATTCCCAGAGGAAGGCCTCTAGGGATTCAAAGATGTCTGGTAGTGGCGGTTGCGCCGGTGGCGTGGGTTTTTCCAGAAAAGCTTCTAAGTCTTCGAGGCTGTCGTAAAAATTGGGGTTGCCGATGGCTATAATTGCTTCTGAGTCCAAGACCACCGCATTTTCTAGCAGCAGAGATTCGAGATCATCCCCATCTTCCGGTTCTAACTTGGGAGCCGGTCCGGGGGTAGAATAAAGATCATTAGTGGCGGATTCTTCCCAATTGATACTATCGCCAAAAAGTTCCTCTAGAGCCTCGTCACCGTCGGCGTCTTTGTCTTCTAAACTCTCTAACAGCTGTTCGAGATCCTCGTTAAAGAGATGATCCGAGTCGGGTTTCATCATGATTTGCTTCCTGCCAAGTCTTCCTTTTTGGTCAACCAATACGCTCTCTCTAGCTTCAGATTACCCAGAATTTTACTCGATAACTCTATCCACTAGCAATTTTTTTATGGCTAATCAAACTCTTGGACTCGATCAACAATTTTACTCCTATTATCAATCTATCTGTCTGCGAGAATCTCCGATTTTAGCTCAATTACGTCAAGAAACTGCCTCTCAACCCCTGGCAGTCATGCAGATTGCCCCCGAACAAGGTCAGTTTATGGCTTTTTTGGTACAGGCGATCGGGGCGAAAAAAACCCTAGAAATAGGGGTTTTTACCGGTTATAGTTCTCTAGTGGTAGCCTTAGCTTTACCCCCAGAAGGCAAGCTGATCGCCTGTGATCTAAGGGAAGAATATACCAGTATAGCCCGCCGTTATTGGCAGCAGGCCGGTGTCGCCGATAAAATCGATTTAAGAATTGCCCCGGCCCTGGAGACTTTAGATCAATTAATCGCCGGGGGAGAAAGTAATAGTTTTGATTTTGTCTTTATCGATGCCGATAAAAGTAATTATGATCCCTACTACGAACGGGCGTTACAATTGGTCAGAAGCGGCGGAATTATCGCCATCGATAATGTTTTTTGGTCGGGACGAGTAGCGGCGGCCGATAGCACCGATAATCGCACCAAAATTATCCGTTCACTTAATGCCAAAATTCAGCAGGATCAACGGGTCAATATCAGTATTATTCCTATTGGTGATGGTTTGACCCTGGCAATGAAAAAGTGAAGAAGTCGATTTTTGTTGTCTAAATTTAGTGGCTCTTCGGTAATTGTTATGCAATGGACGGGGGTTATAAGGGATGGAACCCTTATATAGAAAGGCATTTAGCGATTTTTGTCAATTGTTTTTTATCTAGAGCGAACTAATCAATTAAGTCTCTTGCCAGATAAGGATTT
>NZ_JAPZQM010000044.1:0-5000 GCF_027530565.1 Microcystis sp. LE19-10.1B
TCCCTGTTCTCCAAACAAAGTATCATTGCCCCTGAATCCTTTCAAGGTATCATTGCCTAAACCACCAAATAGTTGATCATTAGCATTAGACGAGAAAGAGTCAGGACCATTAACAGTCTGATTGAGGTTAATTGTATTAAAGATAAAATCACTTGCCTTTAAGAGAGTCGGATTAATGCCATTGAGTTTTAGCTGAGATTGATAACCGTCAAAAAAAGTAGTGATTAACGCATTATTTGGATTTGGGCCATCATTACTAATTAGTAATTGTAGGGTAGCCCAATCACTCAGGTTCAAGCTACTCACATCAATTTTGTCCTGTCCCTGGACAAAATCCATCGCTACATCACTGGTGTTTGTGTTTAGAGGGTAGGCAAAGTTAAAGACATCATTACCTGTGCCACCGTAGAGAGTATTATTCCCAGAACCACCTTCTAAACGGTCATTTCCGGCTAGACCAGAAAGTGTATCATTGCCTCCCAACCCAGAAATGTTATCATCCCCAGAAGTTCCAGTAATATTATCATTCCCATTAGTCCCCGTAAAATCCGCCTGTTCTACTTGAATAATTTCCCCATTTACTATAATTGTTGTCTGGTCATTCTCTGCTCGTAAAGCGTCTAAGGTTGCCACATCCAAGCTATTTCCCTGCACCAACTCCGCAAAAATTGCTCCCTCATCTCCCGCACTATCCACCTGATTAATTTGAGCATCCACATAATGCCCAATTTCTTCTAAAATCACATTAATTATCGCTGCTGACGAAGCTGTATTTAAAAAAGATGCTGATAGATAAATCTTATTGGTACTGCTGGCATAAGCACCATTCGCCGTCCCCAAAACTTCACCACTAAGTACCTCAATTGGGGGAAGTTGACCAAAATCTCGGCTTTGCCACTGCTGTCGTAATTCCGTCGCCTTAACCACATCATAACTTGTGCCAAAAGCGATGGCCAAATTTGCCCAAAAGCCATCAGATTGAGCGAAATTAAACAAAACATCGTAAACAGCAGGAATAATCGACAAAAGAGAGAGAGTCATGACAGTAACAGCAAAAGTTTATTGATAACAGTTTTAGCCTAACAATCCCCAATCTTTCAAGACCCCTGTAACAGAAATTAACATTTATTACAAGAAAACGGGTTTCTAAATAGGCGTTTGCAGAAAACGGGTTTCTCAAAGAAACCCGTTTTCTAAATAGTTTCTCGCAGAAACCCGTTTTCTAAATACAAGAAAACGGGTTTCTAAATAGTTTCTCGAAGAAACCCGTTTTCTAAATACAAGAAAACGGGGGCGTTGTCAGATCAGAAGAGGAAAGATGCAATGCTCCGGTGCTGATTCGGAGCATCTTTCAATTTGACAACGCCGATTGTAGGGCTAATTCCACTGCTAAATCGAGCGACTCTTGTTCCCCACTTAAGCCCAACCATCGGCACTATTCGTTCATGAAACACTAATTGTCAAGATGCAATGCTATCCTTGCTATCAAAGTAATTTCAGTTCCTAGCTGATTCGGAGCATCTTTCAATTTGACAACGCCGGTATTTATGCAAGTCTTTTAAGATTGTCAAATTTTTATTTGAATTTTGTATTGATGATCGATCATAAATTTGATTTTCCTAAAATTCATCAATACAGTTGTTTTTAGAAAATGATTTAGGATTGCTATAGTTTACTTTGTCTTCTTTGGTAGAGTCCATCCAAAATCTTAAACACTTATTCCGAATAAAAAGCCGGCAAAAAAAGGCTACAAAACTTAATAATGTCCAAAACAGCTAATTTTCCCCTCGTTGGCTCTCTGGTTGGTGAAAGAAAAATCTAGGCTAATCCGATAATAACCTGCTGGCAAATCCTGCTAGGGGGGTTTTATCTGTTAAAATTTCTTGTCGTCGTGAAGTAAAGCGGGAAGAGTATGCGAATTCTATTTGTGGGTGCCGAGGCCGCCCCAATTGCCAAAGTTGGGGGAATGGGGGACGTAATTGGGGCATTACCGAAAGTCTTGCGTCAGCTAGGTCATGACGTGCGGATTTTTCTACCCTACTACGGTTTTCTCCAGGAAAAAATGGACATCCCTTCCGAACCCATTTGGTCAGGATTCGCCATGTTTCAGGATTTTTTAGTCTATGAGACGGTTTTACCCGATACGGATATTCCTCTCTACCTCTTTGGTCATCTAGCTTTCTCTGGACGCAGTATCTACGGAGGCGAAGATGAGGCCTGGCGATTTACCCTATTTGCCAATGGTGCGGCGGAATTCGCTTGGAATTACTGGAAACCGCAAGTTATTCACTGTCATGATTGGCACACGGGCATGATTCCCGTCTGGATGCACCAAGACCCCGATATTAGCACCGTTTTTACTATCCATAATCTCGCCTACCAGGGCCCTTGGCGGGAGGCATTAGAAAAAATGACTTGGTGTCCTTGGTATATGCAGGGGGATAATACCATGGCCGCGGCGGTTCAATTTGCTAATCGCATCACCACCGTTTCTCCCACCTATGCCCGTCAAATACAGACCCCCATTTATGGCGAAAATTTAGAAGGATTATTGTCCTACATTTCCGGCAATCTGGTGGGGATTGTCAACGGCATCGACACGGAGGTGTATAACCCGGCTAAAGATGCTTATCTTAAGCAGAATTTTACCCCAGAAACCATCGAAAAACGTCTGGCCAATAAAATTGCCCTGCAAGAAGAAGTGGGGCTACAGGTCAGCAGAAATGCCTTTGTCATGGGGATGGTGACGCGTTTGGTGGAACAAAAAGGTATTGATCTAGTGATGCAAATTTTAGATCGCTTTCTCACCTATACTGATGCACAATTGATTATTTTGGGTACAGGCGATCGCTATTATGAAACCCAACTGTGGGAGATGACTTCCCGTTTCCGGGGGCGAATGTCCCTGCATCTTCTCTATAGTGATGCCCTTTCCCGTCGCATCTATGGGGGGGCCGATGCTTTGTTAATGCCTTCCCGTTTTGAACCCTGCGGCATTTCCCAATTAATGGCTATGCGTTACGGTTGTATTCCCATGGTACGCCGCACCGGTGGTTTAGTCGATACGGTGTCTTTCCACGACCCGATTCAGGAAAAAGGAACAGGATTTAGTTTCGATCGCTATGAACCTTTAGACCTGTTTACCTGTATGATCCGGACTTGGGAAAGTTTTCGTTATAAACAGGATTGGCAAAAACTACAGCAACGGGCAATGACTCAAGATTTTAGTTGGTATAAATCCGCTTTGGAATATCTCAAAATCTACAAACAAATCACGGGACAATCGGAGCAATTATCCGATGAGGAAAAAGATAAATTGGTCGCCCTGACTAGCAGTTAAATCCTCCTTGAGTAGGGGTGAAGAGATATCACCCCTACTGGCTAGAAATTAATCGGTAATGGCGTTGAGAAGAACTTCCGCTAGGGTCATATCTTCCATATCATCGATAGTAATTGTGTCAACGATATCGAATTTGGCCCCCGCCGATTCTAGTTGATCGTCTAAAGCTTTGAGAAATTCGGTTGCTTGCCGATCATGGCCTACTTGAATCAGAGAAATGGCTAATTCTTGATCGCTATCGAGTTTTCGAGAAGCTTCGATGATTTGACGCATCACCGCTTTGCGATCATCTGGTTCTCCGTCGGTAATCACCAGAATAGTTTCTCCGTTGGGTTTAGTTTTGCCGGCAGTTTTGCGCTGAAAATAATTATCAAGGGCATCTTGCAGCACAGCTGCTAGGTCTGTCCTCCCCATCGGTTCGTTTTCTTGATAAATTTGTGTGACCTTATCGGAAGTAACATTATCATAGCGTCGGAAACGTCCGGAAAAAAGATAGATAGTGATGCCGTCGGGATCGATTTCCTCGCACTTTCTAGCCAAGGCGAGGGTGGATTCTTGGGCAATTTGCCAACGGGTTTTATCACTGGGTTTATCAGCAGTGGACATACTGCCACTTTTGTCAATAATCAGAGTATAATCTCTGTCCTGTACAACACTTTCACTGGCCATAGGGGCTATACCTCCAAGCAATTTGCGCTCGTCCTAGTCTAATAATTATTAAACTCTAGGATGGAAACTCTACCTCGATCAACTAGGGTTTTTTAACTATTGAGGGGGGGGAGACAGCGTAATCAACAGCAGAAACTATCGCCAGAAAACCGGTCGGGCTAAAATGAAAAAAGTATGAAAATTATTTCTTAACCTGATACTGTTAAGTAGGTAGGCGTTAAAAATTATCAGATGCCCCCCTTATCAAGGGGGATCCCCCCGCCTATCGGCACCCCCCTTATCAAGGGGGGCAGAGGGGATCGGCACCCCCCTTATCAAGGGGGGCAGAGGGGATCGGCACCCCCCTTATCAAGGGGGGCAGAGGGGATCGGCACCCCCCTTATCAAGGGGGGCAGGGGGGATCAAACTTAAAATCCATTTTAAATTTAATTATAACCCGATACTGTGAAATTAGCCGATGAGTGATAGCAAATCGATCGCGTCAACCGAGAAAAACCCAGATCAGCCACCTTCTTGGAGTTTTTGGACGGTGTTTAGTTCCACCTTCCTAACCATATTTTTTGCTGAAATCGGCGATAAAACCCAATTAGCCACCCTTCTCATCAGCGCCGAATCCCAATCCCCCTGGGTGGTTTTTGCCGGGGCAGCCAGCGCTTTAATCGCTACCAGTCTCCTCGGTGTCCTGATCGGTTATTGGATTGCTCGTCGTCTTTCCCCCAAAACTTTGGATATCGGTGTCGCTATCCTTCTCCTTTTGATCACTGGTTTACTGATCGGCGATATTCTCTAAGCAATCAGTGATCAAGAGTCAGGAGTCAGGAGATAGGAGACAGGAGACAGGAGACAGGAGATTATTTCTATTTATTCTTCCGACACCCCACACCCCACACCCCCCCCCCCCCAACCCCCCACCCCCACCCCCCCACCCCCCCCCCCCCCCCCCCCCCCCCCCCAACCCCAAACACCCCCAACCCCCAACCACCACAACCCC
>NZ_JAPZQM010000050.1:0-6744 GCF_027530565.1 Microcystis sp. LE19-10.1B
CTCCTGATTTAAATGATATCGAACATGATTTTAGTGCATTAAAGAGGGCAAGAATGTATGCTCCTGTGGGGACACCCCTTGATGAAATTATTCGTACTTATTGTGTCGCCTAGTGTCTCGTTCTTATTTGAAATAACTATACATATCAGGACAGGCAAAAGTGGTAATAGATAATCAGTGTTTAATAACCGGATTTAGTATTAAGACTTGTTCTAAGCTTAACCTGCTTTTTGCCTTACTCAAATTGGCCAAGTAAAAGACTCATTTGGTTAACAACATTCTCACTTGCTTTTAACGCTTCTTTTCTAATTGCTTGAATTTCAGCCATACTTTTTGCTATTCTCTGCTGTTCAGATTGGGGTGGAATAGGCACTAAAACTTTAGACAAATCATCCCCTAAAATAGTAGGAATAGCATGACCTGTCATGTACCTTTTAATCTGACGCAAAAAAAAGTCTGTTCGCATATATACTAATAAAAACAAAGGCTCGACTCCCTGAATATTTCTTAATACTGAAAATCCATTTGAGCAAATTGCTCCGTCTTCATCTTCTGTGATTAGGGCTGTTGCTTGGCGTGGTGTTCCCGTACTTGCTCCTGAAATTGCTGTAATAATATCGCCTTTGTACAATCTATAAGTTGCGCGAGATGGGGCCTCATGTGCCTTGATTATTTGTTGAGAAACAACTTGCATTGTACGGTAATCAACATCGGAAATAGCGATATATCTAATTTCACTGTCCCTGGCTAAACGAAAATCAGCCGCCTCTCTCAAAATATCGGCAATTTCACCTAAAGGTTTCGCCCCAATAGATTTTAGATGTTCTAATAATTTTTGGTCATTGGGTAAATAATGTTCGGCATCCAGTCTCGAATTGAGCAGGGTGTTTTTAACTGTATAAATACAATCGCTGTTTTGTGCAAATTCGCCATTGATAAATGACCTAAAAGAGTGAGAAATATCATCTATATCATCGTCAACTATTGGCAAACCTGATTTTGTTCGGGCTATAACTCCCGACTCGTTGCGCTTATATATTGTTTGTCCTTTAACGTCATAGCCTATTTTTTTGATTTGTGCCATAAAACAAGAATCATGGTTTGCTGGTAATTTTTGAACTACCAAAAGTGATGTCTTGATTCCAGTGCCGTAGGGTACAAAGGCTTCCGGCGGTATGGAAACAACACCTAATATTTTTGTTTGGGAGCGCAACCAATACCGAATCGGTCCATTAGAGATATTTTGTAATAGACCATCGGGCAGAATAATCGCCATGCGCCCACCTGCCCGCAATAATTTTATAGATTTCTCAATAAATAAAATATCGGGCGACTGACCCGCTAAAACGGTTGGGGAAACTTGCCAACTATTGGACGCTGATTTATGCCATTTCCGGGCAAGAAGATATGATTGAAGAATTTTCTGGTCTTCTACTTTTCCTTTATTTCCGAAAGGAGGATTGGTCAAGATAACATCAAAAGAATTATTTAATTTTTCATCTTCGATAAGCGCATTAGTGCAGATAATTTCTGAACCTGTGCCACCTTCAAAAACTAAACGAATCATTCCCGAAAGGGCGACATCAGGATTAAATTCAATTCCTGTAATACTTTCTTGCACAAAACTTGCTATATTGAACTCTGGATTATTTTGTCGAACATGGTTGATTGCTTGAATTAAAAAACCACCACTTCCGCAAGCAGGGTCGATAATTTTTTCGTTTGGTTTGGGGTCTATCATTTCAACCGCAAGGCGGACAATTGGGTGAGGGGTAAAAAATTCTCCCCTATCTCCACGCTGGTGTCTATTTACAAAAGTCTGAAAGGCTTCACCTTTTATATCGCCAGATGTTTTAGTTAAATTAATGTACTGTAACCTGCCTACAATATAAGCAAGAGTCAAAGGTTTTAACTTGAATGTGTCATCGGTGAAAAATCCCCGATAATGATTCTTGATTGAGGTAAATAATTGACTGAGACGCGACATAAATTCATCGTACTTATTTGCTACGATGGCTTTATATTCACTTGCTGTAACGCCAAAATTTACAGATTGCTTGGCAGATTTTTCATCATGAAGTTTGATGATGATTAGTTTAACCATCTCGTGAAAAATCTTGTCTTTGAGCATTCCTTCGTTGGCGTAAATATAATTATGGCACTCTTCAAAAACTGCGGAAAGATTGTTAGAAGGTCGTAATTCCTGAATTTGCGGGAGTTTTTCAGGTAACAGGCTATCTTCGGAAAATAACAATCCTTGCTCTTTCATTTTTCCAGTTTGATTTGACCGTTTCCCCTTGCGGGTTGTTGAATAGATAGACTATTTTTAGCCTCGACTGCATTCCTACCAAACCAGTCTTTTAGTGAACAGAGAACATCGCCATCTTGATTAAACAAGAACTTGCCACTACACCTGATTATAGAATATAAATTAGAGGATGTCAAGAGATAAAAAATTCAGTTTTCAGTTTAATGTTAACCAAAGTGAGTAAAAAAAGCTGAGAGATTGTTGATGACAGAAATTCGGAGCATCTTTCAATTTGATAACGCCTATTGTAGGGCTAATTCATGAATTAGCCCTACAGCTATTGACAACGCCAAATTCAACCTTTTGATCAGGTGGCGGCGCTCACCTGATTTATTTTTAGCTAAACATTAAAACGGAATAGTAATACATCACCTTCTTGAACAATATATTCCTTGCCTTCACTTCTGACTAAACCTTTTTCTTTAGCAGCGCTCATCGTGCCACTATTAACTAAATCCTGATAAGACACGGTTTCCGCACGAATAAAACCCCGTTCAAAATCCGAGTGAATAACTCCGGCTGCTTGAGGTGCTTTCATCCCAGAAATAATCGTCCATGCGCGGGTTTCTTGGGGGCCAGTGGTGAGATAGGTACGCAGTCCTAATAACTCGTAGGTAGCTTTAATTAAAGATTTTAATCCCCCTTCTTCTACCCCTAAAGAACCGAGAAAATCTTTTCTTTCTTCCTCCGACAATTCCACTAATTCCGATTCTACTTGAGCAGAAACGATCACAACTTTTGCCTGTTCCTGTTGGGCAATTTGACGGACACTTTCTACCCAATCATTACCCGTGGCCAGATCATCTTCGCTCACATTAGCGGCATAAATAATCGGTTTACGACTCAATAAACCGAGATTTTTAATTAATTCTTCTTCCTCTTTGCTTAAATCCACTTTTCGCGCCGAAATACCGTCATTAAGACAAATTAGGATTTTTTCAAGTATAGCCAATTCTTCGGCGGCTTCCTTGCTATTTTTCGCCTGTTTGCGTAAACGTTCCACCCGCTTCTCCACCTGTCCCAAATCCGCTAGAGCTAACTCTAGATTAATCACCTCGATATCCCGGGCCGGATCCACGGAACCGGAAACATGAATAATATCATCATTATCAAAACAGCGCACCACATGAACGATCGCGTCCACTTCCCGGATATTAGCCAAAAATTGATTACCCAATCCTTCCCCCCGACTAGCACCCTTGACTAATCCGGCGATATCGACAAATTCAATCCGCGTCGGCACGATTTTCTCAGAATTAGAGATTTTAGCCAAAACCTCCAGACGTTCATCGGGGACGGATACCACACCCACATTCGGTTCAATGGTACAAAAGGGGAAATTAGCGGCCTCCGCCTTAGCATTAGCCACCAGAGCGTTAAATAGGGTGGATTTTCCCACATTTGGCAGTCCCACGATTCCAGCTTTCAACATAAAAATTGCTTGATAAACATCATCCCGACCTCTCACTATATCAGGCAACCTCTCGTTTTTGTAAATCCAGTTGAGGAGAAAGACTCTCGATAGTCAACAGCTTAGTTAACATTTGCTGAAAAAATTTTTCCTGGAGGTAGGAGACTCCGATTCAGGAGACTCCGATTCAGGAGACAGGAGATTATTTTTATTTATTCTCCCCATTTCCCCATTTCCCCACACCCCACACCCCACACCCCACACCCACGAAAAACTTATTTAGCAAACCCTAGTTAACATTTATTCAAGTTCCTTAACTAAAAGTAGGCGAGACTTTACAAGAGATTGCGAGAATGGGATGTAATGCTTGAGACTGAGTTAGGGTGAAGAGTAGGAAAGAATACACCTGTAGCACTGGGCAAAATTATGGCAAGACAGGCCTTTCGCTTCTAACTACGTCCTGAGAGTAATTTTCAGTGCTATGACAGTATATTTCCTAGGGCGATCGAGTGTAAATATCGCCCAATCGCCGCAACTAATCACTAAATCATTCTTGGGGGTATCTGTATGAATCAAAGTATCGGAGCAAACACCCGTAATGTGGCCCTTGTCGGCCCCTACTCCAGTGGAAAAACCTCCTTACTGGAAAGTTTACTTTTCGTAACAGGAGCCATCACCAGAAAAGGTAAAATTAGCGATCGCAATACCGTTGGTGATAGTTCCACGCAAGCGCGGGATCGACAGATGAGTGTAGAAGTTTCCGTTGCCCATAGTCAATACCAAGACCTAAATTTTACCTTTCTCGATTGCCCCGGTTCGATCGAATTTGCCAGTGAAACCTATAATGCCCTCGTCGGGGCCGGTGCTGCTATTATCGTTTGTGAACCGGTGGTCGATCGAGTTCTCACCCTGGCTCCCTTGCTAAAATTCCTCGATGATTGGGAAATTCCGCATCTAATCTTCATCAATAAGATGGATCGCTGTAATAGTCACTTTAACGAAGTCCTACAAGCTCTCAAATCCGTTTCTAGTCGTCCCCTCGTTCCCCAGCAATATCCTATCCGTCAGAACAACGAAACTATCGGATTTATCGATTTAATCAACGAACAGGCTTATCATTACCATGCTAACAGTCCCGCCGATCCTGTCGCTTTACCCGACCACCTCAAGGAAGAAGAACAGATCGCTCGACAAGAAATGCTAGAAACGATCGCCGAATTTGACGATCATCTTTTAGAAGAACTCCTCGAAGATATTAACCCCTCCCGGGAAGAAATTCTCCAAGACTTAAAACAAGAACTGGGAGCCGATCAGATAGTACCCGTGTTCTTCGGTATGGCGGAACGGGACTATGGTGTGCGTCATCTCCTCGCCGCTTTAGTGGAAGAAGCACCGGCCCCGACAATTACCGCCAATCGTCGCGGTCTCGATCCCAGTGCCGATGGGGACGCAGTGGTACAAATCCTCAAAACCTATTTTACTCCCCAGGGCGGTCGCCTCTCCCTAGCGCGAATCTGGCAGGGAACCCTTAACGATGGCATGGCCTTAAACGGTGTGCGGATTGGTGGTATCTATCGTCTCATGGGACAACAACAACAACCCCTACAGCAGGCCCAAGCGGGGGAAATTGTCGCTCTCGGTCGTTTGGAAGGAATCGGCACCGGAGACGTGGTTAGCAGCGGTAGTCAAAAACCAGATCTTCCCAGAGGATTACAGCTTAAACCCGTCTTTGCCTTGGCCATTGCCGCCGCCAATCGCAAGGATGAAGTGAAATTAAGTTCAGCTTTGACAAAACTGATCGAAGAAGATCCTTCCCTCTACTGGGAACAACACGGTGATACTAAAGAAGTGATTCTTTGGGGACAGGGAGAAATTCATCTGCAAGTAGCCCTCGATCGCCTAGCACGCAAGTATAATCTACCGATGACCACCCATTTACCCCAAGTTCCCTACAAGGAAACAATCAAAACCAGTACCAAATCCCACGGACGTTATAAACACCAAACCGGCGGCCACGGTGCTTTTGGCGATGTGTACCTGGATATTAAACCCCTGGCCCGGGGGGAAGGTTTCCAATTTCATGAAAGCATTGTCGGTGGTGTTGTCCCCAAACAGTATATCCCCGGGGTGGAAACGGGAGTGCGGGAATATCTCGGTCATGGTCCTTTGGGTTTCCCCGTGGTGGATATCGATGTCACCCTCACCGATGGTTCCTATCACAGTGTCGATAGTTCCGAACAAGCTTTTAAACAAGCGGCCCGTCTAGCGATGACGGAGGGACTGCCTAAATGTCATCCGGTCTTATTAGAACCAATTCTATCGGTGACGGTTCTCGCTCCCTCAGAATACACTGCCAAGGTTTTACAGTTAATCAGTGGTAAACGCGGTCAAATTCAGGGTTTTGAAGCTTCTGAGGAGTGGAAAGGTTGGGATCAGGTGACGGCCTATCTCCCCCAAGCGGAAATGCACGATTTGATCGTTGAATTGCGTTCTCTGACTATGGGGGTCGGTTTCTTCCGGTGGGATGAGGATCACCTGCAAGAAGTGCCGGATAAACTGCGCGATGCGGTTTTAGCTATGCAGGGTAATGGTAACAAGTAAAGTCTTCTTGGCTGTCACTAAAGTATAGGGATAAATTACCGAGAGATGGGCTTTTATTGGCTCATCTCTCCCTTTTGTGGCAAAAAATGACAGAAGGGTTCGATAAAATTAGCCTAGTGCTATAGTTACTAATTCTGTACGCAAATATTGCATCTAGAATTAGCTTTGTACGCTTTGACCCGTACTGGGTTAACTACGAACCTCTCTATCGGATTCCCGCTAAAGGCGGCCTCTCCGACTACCTTTCTTCCAATATTTAAGGAACCATTAATATCTGCTCCCTAGAAATAACCCGACGAGCTTCTGAATAGTCCTCTTTTAATTCTCTTGCCTAAATAGCTTTTTTGCTTTTGAATAGACTCTAAGTCCAAGAAACTACATTTAGAGGTATAGCTTTCATTAGTTGTTTTGACCTCTATTCCTA